>NZ_JACARN010000047.1:0-129276 GCF_013386605.1 Pseudomonas sp. IPO3749
TTGCTCGCTCCCACATTGGGTCTTCAGAGATCGATCTAAATCATCCGGCGCAACACCGAGCAATCCTCGGCATGCCAATCCACCAACTCCGGCCACGGATTCTCCGGCAAATTCACCAACACCGTCCGCGCCCCCGCCGCCCGACCGCAGTCCAGGTCAAACCGATAATCCCCCACCATCACCATCTCGCTCGGCGCCACGTCCCAAGCGGCCGCCAGTTTCAGCAAGCCATCCGGATCAGGCTTGGGTTGCGCATCGTCACGCCCCAGCACGTCCTCGATGGCAAAGCAGTCTGCCAGACCGATCGCCTCCAAGGTGACGTGCGCCAGCTCGCGCGCATTGCGGGTCAGGATGCCCAGGCGATAACCACGCCCGGCCAACTCGCGCACCAGCGCCACCGCACCTTCAGCCGCGACCGAACCCAGCGCCAACTCGCGCTCATGTTCCAGCAACCAGGCATGCTTGGTCGCCGCGACATCCGCCGGCAACGCCGCCAGGTGCGTGAGGATGTCGTCCTCGGGCGGAATCTCCAGGGCCACGCGAATGGCCGCGAAGTCATGCACGGCGACCGTGAGGGTGCCGTCCATGTCGAACACCCAGTGTTTGATGTCCGACAGACTCATGCCCAATCCTTGCGATGGCGAATCAGGCCTTCCTGGGTCACCGAGGCCACCAGTTGCCCGGCGCGGTTGTACACGCTGCCACGGGAGAAACCCCGGGAATTACCGGCCCATGGGCTGTCCATGGCGTAGAGCAACCAGTCGTCGGCACGCAGGTCGGCGTGGAACCACAGCGCATGGTCAAGGCTGGCGACTTGCATATCTTTCTGCCACACGGTCTTGCCATGGGGCAGCAAGGAGGTGGTCAGCAGGCCGAAGTCCGAGGCGTAGGCCAGCAGGTATTTATGCAGCGCCGGCGAGTCGGCCAACGCGCCATCGGCACGGAACCACACGTACTTGACCGGGTCGGACGGCTGCGGGTTGAACGGGTCTTTTTCGGTAACCGGGCGCACTTCGATGGGCTTAGGGCACAGCAGCTTGTCACGCATGTGCTCGGGGATCAGGTGCGCGCGCTGCTGGGTCAGCTCCAGCTCCGACGGCAGGTTTTCCGGGCCCACTACCACAGGCATGGTGGTCTGGTGGTCGAAGCCTTGTTCGTCGTACTGGAACGAGGTGGTGCAGGTGAAGATCGGGTGGCCCTTCTGGATCGCGGTCACACGGCGCGTGCTGAAACTGCCGCCATCGCGCACACGGTCCACCGAATACACCACCGGCAACTTCGCATCGCCGGGGCGCAGGAAGTAACCGTGCAGGGAATGCACGTGCCGCGCTTCTTCTACGGTCTGGCTGGCGGCCGACAGCGACTGGCCGAGCACCTGGCCGCCGAACAGTTGGCGAAAACCCAGGTCCTGACTGCGGCCGCGAAAGAGGTTTTCCTCGATCGGCTCCAGGGTCAGCAGGTCCACCAGATCTTCCAATACTTGGCTCATAGAGCAACTCCTACAATCTATGGGGCATTCCGGGCTGCTTATCCGTGCAGCGTGTCCAACCATTGGGCGCGGGTGATGCGGTACAAAACATGAGGGCGCAGCGGGTCATCGGCTGCGACCTTGGGGTGTTCAAAATCTGCCTGGGGATCGTAATGCATACCGATGGCCTGCATGACTTTTTGTGAGGGCAGATTGGCCTCCGTGGTGAAGGCGACGATTTCGTCCAGTTTCAAACGATCAAACCCACAGCGCAATGCGGTCCAGGCCGCCTCGCTGGCATAGCCCAGCCCCCAGTGTTCACGGGCCAGGCGCCAGCCGATTTCCACCGCAGGGGTAAAATCAGCCTCGAAACTGACATTCAGCAACCCGGTGAGGCCGATGAATTCACCCGTGTCCTTGCGCTGCAAAGCCCACAGGCCAAAGCCATACTCGGCGAAGTGCCCACGAATGCGGCCGATCAGCGCGGCGCTTTCCAGGTGACTCAGCTTGGCCGGGAAATAGCGCATCACCTGTGGGTCGGCGCACATGCGCGCAAACTCCGCCAGGTCGCTGTCGCGCCATTGGCGCAGCACCAGGCGTGCGCTTTCCAATTCCAGTATCGGCTCCATGGGTCCCCTCCCTTGCCATGTGCGTGAGTGTACAACGCGGGTAAGATGCGTCGCAGGTTCCCGTCAGAAAATCCCATGCCTTTGCCATTGATCTACCACGATGACTACAGCCCCGAGTTCCCGGCGGACCACCGGTTCCCCATGGACAAATTCCGCCTGTTGCGCGACCACCTGGTAGACAGTGGCCTGACCGAGGACAGCCAACTGCTGCGCCCACAACTCTGCCCACCCGAGATTCTGGCCCTGGCCCATGACGCTGGGTATATCGAGCGCTACATGGGCGGCGAATTGTCCCGCGAAGACCAGCGCCGCCTCGGCCTGCCCTGGAACGAAGCCCTGGCCCGCCGTACCGTGCGAGCGGTGGGCGGTTCGATTCTCGCGGCGGAACAAGCCCTGGAACACGGCCTGGCCTGCCACCTGGCCGGCGGCACCCACCACGCCCACTACGATTACCCGGCAGGCTTCTGCATCTTCAATGACCTGGCGGTGATCAGCCATTACCTGCTGGCCAGCGGCCGGGTCAGCCGTGTGCTGATCTTCGATTGCGACGTGCACCAGGGCGACGGCACCGCGCGCATCCTCCACGACACACCGGACGCCATCACCGTATCGCTGCACTGCGAAAAGAACTTCCCCGCGCGCAAGGCCCAGAGCGACTGGGACATTCCGCTACCCATGGGCATGGGCGATGCCGACTACCTCAAGGTGGTGGACGATGCCCTCAACTACCTGCTGCCGCTGTACCAACCCGACCTGGTGCTGTACGACGCTGGCGTCGATGTGCACAAGGACGACGCCCTCGGTTACCTCAAGCTGACAGACCAGGGCGTCGCCGCCCGCGATGAAAGCGTGATGCGCCACTGCCTGGGCCGCGATATCCCGGTGATGGGCGTGATCGGTGGCGGCTACAGCAAGGACCGCCCGGCCCTCGCCCGCCGCCACGGCATCCTGCATCACAGCGCGCAACGGGTGTGGACGTCATCAGGTTGTCACTGAAATGTGGGCGTTACCCACAATCCCTGTGGAACCACCTGTGGATAACTTGAGCGTAACGGCCTGAAAGCCAGTAGCCGTATAGCCCGCAAGAAACTGTACGTTTTTTGACCAGATACTTTTCCACAGCCGTGAAACGTTGTGGAACTTGGCGCCGGCGGCCGTTTTGCAACAAAACTGCCGCACGCCGTCGTCAACCTGAAGGCCTCTCCCGCTTTCAGAGTACCCAGCGATGGCAACTTACAAGATCGGCAGTAGCGCGACGCCCGGCAATGACGACGCCCTGAAGAAAGTCGCCGCCACCTTCGACGTGGCGATGTCCCGCGCCCTCTCCGGCTTCAAGGAAGCCGCCCACCCCGGCAACTTCAAGGTGCTGGCGGTAACCGATAACACCAAGGACAAAAAGATCGCCGACGTCAAAGCCACCGGCGACCAGGAAGCGATCAAGCGCCTCAACGACCCGAACCTGGCCGACATCAGCAACACCGGTGTGCCCCTGGCCAACATCGCCAGCATCACCAAGATTTCCGACAACGTCCTGGAGCTGAAAACCCGCGACGGCAAGGACATCATCATTATCAAGCAGATGACCCCGTACCTGTTCGAAGGCATGGCTGGCAAAGTCGACGCCGTGGACGCGCTGAACAAGAGCAAGGCCGACGGCTACCGCATCGCCCAGGCCGGCGACACCGCGCCGGGCCTGGACACCTACAAGGGCATCGGCCCGGCCGATGAAGTCGGGCCGGGCATGATCCGTTACGAAACCCTGTCGGGCGACAAGGTCATCGTCAGTAAGGAAACCAATAGCGACCTGTATGAAAAGGTTAAGTCTGACGGCGAAACCTGGGGCCTGATCAACGACAGCAAAAATGACGGGTATCGCCTGGCCGGTGCCGATGAGGCCGGCAGCGTGAGCCTGGTGGGCACGCCGGAAGAACTCGGCCACGGGCTGATCCGCTACGAGACCGCTTCCGGCGACAAGATCATCGTGTCCCAGGCCATCAGCCCCGACCTGTACGCCTCGGTGGTCAAGGAGTCCAACGGCATCTTTGGCGTCGACGGCGCCGTGGACACCAACTGGATCGACAACTCCAAGTACGCCAGCGCCAAGGACTGGGACAAGATCGTCGGCAACACCAGCGGCACACCGACCCAGGAAGAACGCGACCTCGACCGCCCGCGCGCCGCCTCGAAAATGCTCAGCGACAACTGGGACAAATGGGGCCTGCACGACCGCCCCATCGACTTCTCCAACCCGCCCGCCGACCTGCCACCCGAAGCCCAGGCTTGCCTCAAGTACCTGGCCGGCAGCCCGAGCCTGATGAACGCCCTCGACAGCGGCGGCCTGGGCAAAAGTGATGGGGTGATTACCCACGCCGATGTGGATAAGTTCATCAGCCAGTCGAACAAGGATCTGTCGGCCGCTTCGAAGTCCTACAGCACCTTCCTCAGCAAGAACCCCGATGCCACCGGCTTGGCCAAGGAAAACGCCAAGTCCGCCGCCATCGTCATGGCGAATATCTCCCTGGTAAGCAGCGCCGGCCCGGAAATGCAGGGGCCCAACCAGCGCGCCAACAATGGCAGCCTGAACACCGCCAACCTCAAGGCGATCAAGGATGACTCGGGCCTGAGCCCCGAGCTGACCGGCGCGGCAGGCTATTGGTCCACCCCCGGCATGCTGCGCACCCTCGACATGGCCGGCGACCTGCCCGCCACCGCCAAGGCCGACGGCATCACTCAACAGAAAAACCTCGGTGCCTGGCTGGAAAACCAGGCGCCCAAGGACGACCACGGCGTGTTGATGATGCTCAGCAACGCCGCGGTGCGCAGCTCGGTGGCCGACGTCGACACCTCCAAACTGACCAAGGACGTGCTCGAACACCCGGAGAACTACGACGGCAAGACCAAAGCCGCCGTGATGATGGAAATCAGCGACGCCCGCGCGCGCATGGCCGCCAGTGACAAAGTGGGCGACGGCGACCTGTATGCGGGGATTACCGCGGACACCGAATACCACCTCAACCCGACCAAATCCAAGGTCACCAACCAGCTCGACGCCGCCATCGGCCAGCTGTCCAGCGACCCGGACGTGAAGACCTTCTTGGCGCAGAACCAGGCGTCCGGCATGCGCGATATCGTCAACAGCGACCCGGCGATCAAGCATGAGCTGCAGGCCTACCAAGACGGCCAGATCAACAGCGGCAACGTGCTCAACACCGCCCTGAACACCAAAGGCGCCGATGGCAAACCGCTGTCGCTCATGGACGCCCTGAGCCTGGCCGGCACCGACGCCACCCTCACCGACCTGGCATTGGGCGGCGATGGGCATGTGGACCTGAGTGTCATCGCGCAAAAGTCCGGCAAGTCCGGGGACATCGAGCAGTTCTTCAAGGACCACATCCTCAACGGCAAGGACCTGGAAGACGCCCTCGCCCAGCCGAATGCCGACCCGATGACCGCCATCGGCCAGTACGCCGCCCACGCCGAGCTGCTCAAGGAATTCCTCGGTGACAAGGTCTCGGCCCAGGACTCATCGACGGTGCAGCAGTACGTCAACCAGGCGGTGTCCGACTCCCTGGTCAACGGCGCCAACGACGACGTGCTCAAGGGGGCGTTCGGCGATGCCAATGGCAACTTCGACGAAGCCAAGACCACGGCCATCATCGAGAAAGCCATGGCCGACGACCCGGAGATGTTCAAAGACGCCACGGGGGCGCAGATCAAGCCGCAGGACGTGATCTCGTTGATCCGCTCGATGTGGGACGTGAACCGCCAGGGCGAGAAGATCAGCGACGTACTGCCCAAGGCCGTGGATGGGCTGAAGCTCAACGTCAGCGATTCGTACAAACAGGGCCTGCTGCACATCGGCAGCGCCTTGCTGGCCGGCGGCGTGCTGGCGGCGCGCTCGGCCACGGGCGGCAACAGCCCGGCAGACAACGCCGGGCGCGTGGCGGCAGGCATGCAGTTTGCCGGCCTGATCACCGAAGGCGGCACCAAATACGCCAAGGAAGCCGGCTACGGCATGACCTGGAAACCCACGCCGATCGATCCGAATAAACCCCAAGGGATCGGCGACTTCCCCACCGGCAAAATGGTGCAGAACACCGACGGCCTCAACCGACTGGGCAACCTGGGCAAGATCGTCGGCGGCACCGGCAGCTTTATCGGCGGTGTGTTCGGCCTGATCAGCGGGGTCAACAGCGCGTTTGCCGGGGATAAACTCAACGCCGGCTTCTCCCTCACCAGCGGCGCCCTGGGCACCGGCGCGGCAGTGGCCTCGATCATCGAAGGCGGCGCGGGCCTGTTCGGCATTGCCGATGCGGCGGCCATCGCGGGGACCTTCGCCGGCGTACTGGGTTGGGCCACCGCCGGCCTGGGCATCGTGACCAGCTTTGTGTTCCCGATCATCGAGGTGGTGAAGCGGGAAAAACAACAGGACGCGTTCTTTGGCAACCTGGTGCCGACCCTGGATAAATATGGCCTGACGGGCGGCCCGATCACCGACGCCGACCGCAAGGATGAATACCCGCCCTACGCCAACACTGGTTTTGCCTGAGTACTTTTTGCCTAACGGCACGGGGCGCGCATTGCTTACAATGGGCGCCCTTTGTTTTTGACCAGGCCTGCCGATGTCCGCTACTGCTCCTTCCCACGTTGCCATCATCGGCGGCGGCCCTGCCGGGCTGATGGCCGCCGAAGTTCTGAGCCAGGCGGGCGTGCGGGTGGACCTGTACGACGGCATGCCCTCGGTGGGGCGCAAGTTTCTGCTGGCCGGCGTGGGCGGCATGAACATCACCCACTCCGAAGCGTACCCGGCGTTTCTGTCGCGCTACGCCGAACGCGCGCCGCACATGGCCCCGTTGCTGCGTAGTTTCGGGGCAGAGGCGTTGTGTGAATGGATTCATGGCTTGGGCATCGAGACGTTTGTCGGCACCTCCGGCCGCGTGTTTCCCACCGACATGAAAGCCGCGCCCCTGTTGCGCGCCTGGCTCAAGCGCCTGCGCGACCAAGGTGTGGTTATCCACACCCGTCATCGTTGGCTGGGTTGGAATGCCGAGGACGACTTACTTATCCACAGCCCCGACGGTGAGAAAACTGTCCACAGCGACGCCGTGCTGCTGGCCCTTGGCGGCGGCAGCTGGTCGCGGTTGGGATCTGACGGCGCCTGGCTCAAGTTGTTGGAGGACAAAGGCGTGCCTTACGCCCCGCTGCAACCGAGCAACTGCGGTTTCGAGGTGTCGGCCTGGAGCGAATTGATGGTCAGCAAATTCGCCGGCGCGCCGTTGAAAAACGTCGCGATTGGTTTGGGTGACGACAAGCCACGCCTCGGCGAATGCGTTATCACCGCCAGCGGGATCGAAGGCAGCCTGATCTACGCGTTGTCAGCGCCGATCCGCGAAGCGATCAACCGCGACGGCTCGGCCACCGTGCACATCGACCTGCTGCCGAGCAAGGCGCTGGACAAGGTTCAGGGCGCCTTGGACAAACCCCGTGGCTCACGTTCGATGAGCAAACACCTGCACAGTCAGTTGGGCTTGGATGGGGTCAAAGCCGCACTGCTGCGCGAGTTGGCGCCGGCCGACCACTTCAATGATCCGGCGCAATTGGCGGTGGATATCAAGGCGCTGCCTTTGACTCTGGTAAAGACCCGGCCGATGGATGAAGCCATCAGCACAGCGGGCGGCGTGCCGTTTGAGGCGTTGGATGAGCGCTTGATGCTCAAGCAATTGCCGGGGGTGTTTTGTGCGGGGGAGATGCTGGACTGGGAAGCGCCTACGGGCGGGTATTTGCTGACGGGGTGTTTTGCCAGCGGGCGGGCTGCCGGGCGCGGCCTGTTGGAATGGCTTAACCGACGCTGAGGATCCTGTGGTGAGCGGGCTTGCCCGCTCACTACAACAAGCCCGCTCACCACAGACAGCGCTCTCAATGCAGCAGTAACTTACTTCTTCTTACGCGGCCCGGTATTGAACACCGGCACCTTGCGCACCGGCTTGATCGACGGCTCCGCCGGCGCCACGTCCCCGCTGTCTACCCACTTGCCGAGGTTGCGCTTACCGCCACCGCCCGAGGTTTTAGGCTTTTTCGGTTTCTTTGGCTTCTTCACCACCTGCCCGCTGGCATCGGTGTCCGGCACGCGGTGTTCCGGTTCGAAGTCCTGCTCCATGTGGCGGGCCAAGGTCTGACGCGTCAGCATCTCGATGGCCGACAGCATGTTCACTTCATCGGCACACACCAGGGAAATCGCCTCACCGGTGTTACCCGCACGCCCGGTACGGCCGATGCGGTGGATGTAGTCCTCGGCCACGATCGGCAGGTCGAAGTTGACCACCAGCGGCAAGTCTTCGATATCCAGGCCTCGGGCCGCCACGTCGGTGGCGACCAGGATCTGCACGTCACTCGACTTGAAACGGTCCAGCGCACGCTGGCGCGTGGCTTGCGGCTTGTCACCATGGATACCGTCGGCATTGATGCCCAGGCCCTGCAACTTATCCACCAGCGCATCCACGCCATTGCGGGTCTTGGCGAACACCAGCACCTGCTTCCAGCGGCCTTTGCGCATCAGGTGCACAAACAGCTCCGGCTTGCGCTTCTTGTCCACCGGCACAATCCACTGCTTGACCGTGTTGGCAGCGACGTTGCGCGGGCTGACTTCGATGCTCAGCGGGTCGTTGAGCATCTGCCCGGCCAGCGTGCGGATCTCATCGGAGAAGGTCGCGGAGAACAGCAGGGTCTGGCGCTTCTTCGGCAGCATGCGGTAGATGTTCGCCAGCTCTTCGGAGAAACCCAGGTCGAGCATGCGGTCGGCTTCGTCCAGCACCAGGGTTTGCAGTTGGTTGAGTTTCAGCGCGTTCTGGCGGAACAGGTCGATCAGGCGGCCCGGCGTGGCGACCAGAATGTCGACGCCTTTGCGCAGCTTCATCATCTGCGGGTTGATGCTCACGCCGCCGTACACCGCGTAAGTGGTCAGCGGCAGGTTTTGCGCGTACTCGGCAACGCTGGCGTGCACCTGCTCGGCCAGCTCGCGGGTCGGGCACAGGATCAGCGCGCGTGCCGAGTTGGCGGCGACTTTCGGCCCTTCCATCGTCAGCAGTTGCAACAACGGCACGGCGAAACCGGCGGTCTTGCCGGTGCCGGTCTGGGCCGCAGCCATCAGGTCGCGACCGGCCAGCACCGCCGGAATGGCTTGCGCCTGCACCGGCGTCGGGGTCTGGTAGCCAAGCGTCTCAAGGGCGCGCAGCAAGGGTTCGATCAGGCCAAGGGAGGCGAAAGTCATGTGTTTACCGTAGGAAAAATTCAGCGCAAGGTCGCAATGCGCCGCAGTTTACCTTATTTCCGCCTTCGGCTTGCGCCACTGGGGCAGGCTGATCAGCAGGACGGCGCTGATAATCACCAGCATGGCCAACGCTTCTTCCAGACCAATGGTCTCGCCGACGAACACGATACCGAGCAATACAGCGACCGCCGGGTTCACATAGGCATAGCTGGTCGCCGCCGCCGGGCGCACATGCTTGAGCAGGTACATATAGGCGTTGAAGGCGATGATCGAACCGAACACGGTCAGGTAGGCCAGGGCCAGCCAGCCTTCCAGCGGTGGCACGGCCTGCAGGCGCTCACCGGACAGCGCGCTGATGATCAATAGCGCGACGCCCGCCACCAGCATTTCCGCAGCACTCGCCATGGCGCCTTGGGGCAGCGGCAATTGCCGGCTCCACACCGAACCGAACGCCCAGGAGGCCGCCGCCACCAACAGCAGCACAGCGCCCATCGGGCTCGACTGCAACGTGCTGCCCATATTGAGCATGGCGATGCCGATGATCCCCAGGATCACCCCCGCCCACTCCAAGCGAGTGTTGCGCGCGCCCCAGAAATACCCACACAACAAGGTGAACAACGGCACCGTCGCCACGGCCAACGCCGCCACTCCGGACGACACGCCCATGTGTTCCGCCACGCTGACACCGCCGTTGCCCACGGTGAGCAGCAAAAGACCGATCATCCCGGCAGCCTTCCACTGCGGCCACGTTGGCGCCGGCACCCCGCGCCAGCGCAGGAAGCCATACATCAACGCCCCCGCCGTGCAAAACCGAATCCCCGCCAGCAACAACGGCGGCCAGTACTCCACGCCGATGCGAATCACCAGATAGGTGGAACCCCAGATCACATACAGCGCAAAAAAGGCGGCGATCAACGGTAAGGGAAAGCGACGTGGGCCAGGCATTGGGTGGCTCTATGGCAGGAGATGGGAGGCTTATTCTAAAAAGGCAGGTCGTTAAACATAAGTTACAAAACCTGTTTAAAACGCCAATACACTTTTCAAAGCATGGTTGTGAAGGCTATAAACCGTGCTTTCGAAAGTCACTCGCAACCGGAGCCTTATCATGGACAAATACGACCGCATGCTCCTCAGCGCCCTGCTCGAAGACGGCCGCGCGTCCTACGCGCAACTGGCCCGCACAGTAAACCTCTCCGCCCCCGCCGTGGCCGAGCGCGTGGCCAAACTGGAGGCCAGTGGCGTGATCACCGGGTATCAGGCCAAGGTGGACCTGTCCAAAGTGGGCTTGCCGATTCAGTGCGTGATTGAGCTGCGCTTGACCAATCACGGCAGCCAGAAGGTGTATGACGCGTTGGCGGAAATTCCGGAGTTGACGGAGTGCCATCGGGTGACCGGCGATCCGTGCGTGATCATGCAGGCGGCGGTGGGGTCGATGCCGGAGCTGGAGAGCTTGATCAACCGCGTGGCGAAGTTCGGGTTCAGCAAGACCTCGATTATTTTGTCGAGCGCGATAGAGCGGCGGGTGCCGTTGGGGCAGTTGGAGGGCAATGGAAAAAGTGGTGGCTGAACCGCCGCCATCGCCGGCAAGCCGGCTCCCACAGTTGAAATGCATTCCAACGGTAGGAGCTGGCTTGCCTGCGATGACGCCAGTTGCATCAAAGCAGATTTGAGCGCTCAACAATCAAATCGACAATCTGCTTGATCGTGGTGATGTGATCCCAATCTGCCTGAGTGGCTTGCAGATTGAACTGCCACTTGATCTGCATGACGAAGCAGGTCAAGTCGTCATCAAAGATCTTAAAGTCATGGATGAAATCCGTTTGCTCTGTCACTTGGCTGCGGTCGATGAAGCCAACGATATCGACGAACAGTTGGATTACCTTTTCGCTGATCTCGGCTCTCATTTGGCTAACTCTCTTTTCTTCTCCCCCGATATCGGAACAGATACCAGAGGGCTGTTCTAGATGGCCAGCAAGACCGCTCCGTTTCACTTGCGGGAAGTTTCCGAGCGAGCTTCAACCCCTTGCTCCGCAAAGACTGCACCACTAATCTGCCCCACGTCATCGGCCCCTCGATGACCGGAAGTGCAAGCCGAAATTGACGGAAGGAGCGAGTCAAATACTCTGGAGTTCTGAACATGATCAAAGCAACTTCCACATCGAACGCAAACTTCCTCAGCGAAGACGCCCTGCTCAATCGCCGAGCCATCGACTACTACCTCAAAGCCTGCGCCCCGGATGCACCCAATTTCATTCTGAATGACAACCTGAGCTTCGAAGACGCGCTCGCCCATGCGGCGGATTTGCTGCATTGCGCGGTGGAGACGGTGCAGGAGTCGGCTGAGGTGCTGAGCGCGCAGCAGCGGGCGGTGATGCATTTGGTGGGGATGGCGAAGGGGGTGGTGGATCGGGCGTTGGAGTGTGTGCAGCCACAATAGCCTGACAACCGAGACGTTGTGGTGAGCGGGCTTGTCCCGCGCTGGGCTGCGGAGCAGCCCCAATTAAGGGCGCCGCGTTCTTTCAGTTAGAACGGAGTGTCAGGTTTTGGGGCTGCTACGCAGCCCAGCGCGGGACAAGCCCGCTCACCACAAAAAGCCCGCTCACCACAAAAGCACGCTCCCACACGGATTTGTGGCGAGGTCAGAACCCGCGATGCTTCTTCAGATGCTCATTGATCTTCGCCGCCGGCACTTTCTGCAAGGTGCACAGCAGGTCGTGGGACAGTTCACGCAAGCCATGCGTACCACGCAGCTCTTGGGCCAAATGGGCCGTGAGGTTGGCCGCCATCTCCGCATCCGCCATCGCCCGGTGGGCCTTGCCGGTGTGGGGCAGTTGGGCGTAGGCGTTCAGGGTGCCGAGCTTGTGGTTGGGCGCCGATGGCATGAGGCGACGCGCCAGTAGCAACGAACAGGCGAACTTCTGCAAACGGGTGCGGCGAATCAACCCCAGCTCAAAGTCCCAGAACTTCTGGTCGAACGCGGCGTTGTGCGCCAGCAACGGTGTGACGCCGACGAACTCATTGACCTCATTCATCACCCGCTCCGCCGGCGGCGCGCTGCGCAGCATGGCGTTGCTGATGCCGGTGAGTTGTTCGATGAACGCGGGCACATGCACGCCGGTTTTCATCAGGCTCTGGTAGCGGTCCACGATCTGGCCACGCTCAAGGATGACCACCGCGATTTCCGTGGCCCGGCAGTGGCTGCTCGGGGTGATGCCGGTGGTTTCAAAGTCGATGACCGCTATACGTTCCAAACCTGTTCCAACTCCGTCTTGGCATTTATTTGAGCAACAACGCGCCTTCGATCGGCACATAACGGCTGGCGGCGCGTATCAATGAATTGGCCGTCAGCCCTGGTACACCATAAGCCACGGCTTCGACGCCATGCTTGTGGATAACCCGGTCGAGCAGCATGTCGAAATCACCGTCGCCGGAGGCCAGCACGATTTCGTCGACGTGGTCGGCGGCGTCCATGATGTCGATGGTGATGCCCACGTCCCAGTCGCCCTTGGCCGAGCCGTCGCTGCGCTGGATGTAGGGCTTGAGTTTTACCGTAAAGCCCAGGTTGCGCAGGATCTGCTGGAATTGCTGCTGCTTGCTGTCGCCACGGTCGATGGCATACGCGTACGCCTCGACGATCTGCCCGCGCGAGCTGATGTCAGCCCACAGCGCGGCGTAGTTGAAGTGGCAACCATAGGCCTGGCGGACGGTGTAATAGAGGTTTTGCACATCGGCGAACACTGCAATTTTCTTCACCGCACTTCCTCATGACAGCCAGGCGCCAGGGCCCGGAAAGGGTGCCAGTATGCCAGCCGCGAGAAGGTTTCCGGGAAAAATCAGACCGGGGCGACTAGTCGCCCCGGTCTGGGTGGGTCAGACGAAGGAATCGTCATCGCCGAAAGAAGAAGAGTCGTCGGAATAATCGCTGTCGGCAAAGCTGTCCGAGTTGTTGCTGCCCCAGCTGTCATTGCCGGCGTACTTCTGGTCGTCGTTGCCCCAGTTGCCGTTGTCACTGGCAGGCGCTGGCTCTTCGCGGATGATTTCTTCCACGACTTGCGGCTGTTGCGAGCTGTGGTTGAACAGGCTGCTGATGCCTTCGGCCAGCAACACACCACCGGCTACGCCGGCCGCAGTTTTCATCGCGCCGCCGAGAAAGCCGCTGCCCACCGGAGCGGCCGGAGCAGGTTGTTGATAATTCTGCTGCGGTGCAGGCTGGCTGAACCCAGGCCGCGCCGGTTCGCGCCAGCCGCCACCGGAAGACGGCGGTGCACTTTGAGCCGGCTGCTGATCACGGGAACCGCCACCGCCAAAGATGCTCGACAGGAAACCACCGCTGCTCGCCGGAGCAGGCTGCGCGGATTTAGCCCGCTGCAGCTCTTCCTGCAATTGCTGGATCTGTTGCGCCTGCTGCTTGTTCTGCGCGTCGAGGCTCTTGAGCGCATGTTCCTGCACCAGGATCGACTGGGTCATGTAATACCCGGCCGCCGGTTGGCGCGTCATGTGCTCCTTGATCCGCGCTTCGGCCTGGGCGTCGCGGGGGGCTGAGTCCGTTTCGGCTTGTTGCAACCGTGAAAACAGTCCATCGATCAGGGTTTGCTCTTCGCTGTTCATGGCGACCTCGTTAGATTGCCGGTAGAAATCGTGGTCTCGCCTTTAATCAGGCGCCGTCCTAGTTATGGGGGTGTTACGAGTTGTTTCAATGGTCTTTACTCAAGGTTTACGTTTGCTTACCTCCGGTGATGATCGGTTAAAGTGTTGCCCTTGCTTTCAGGCCTGCGATGAACTTGATGAATCCGTTAGACGTGCTGCGCGACTCCTTCCGTTTCACCCAACGCAACCTGGGCGCCATCGTCCAGCTGTGTCTGCCGTTGGTGATTTTCGAAGCCCTGCTGCAACAGGTGCTCAACCACGTCGTCGGCCCGGATGCGTTTCCCGGCTATAGCGTGGTGGTGGGGTTGCTGGTGTACCCGCTGTATACCGGCGCGCTGATCCTGTTTCTGGACGCTCGCACCCGTGGCGAGTCGCCGCGCACTAAAGATGTGTGGGCCATGGCCCTCACGCTATGGCCGCGCTTCGCCCTGCTGACGGCCATGAGCACGCTGCTGATTCTGCTGGGGCTGTCGCTGTATTTCCTGCCGGGGCTGTGGCTGATGGTGGTACTGGCGTTTGCCGAGTACTTGCTGGTGCTGCGCGGCATGCCAGCGTTGGCGGCAATGAAGGAAAGTTTCCGCCTGAGCCGTGGGCATTTCTGGCTGATCCTGGTGTGCCTGCTGTGTGTGATGACGCCGCTGTGGTTGCTCAAAGGCGCCAGCGTTGCGGCCTACCCAACGCCCGCGCCGCTGCTGGGGCTGTTTCTGGACAGCGCCCACAGCTTCCTGCAGCTGTTTACCAGCGTGGTGCTGTTCCGTTTATTCATGCTGATCGGTGGCGATGCCGACGCGCGGTGATATGCTCCGTGCCACCTCTGAAACGCTATAAGCCGAGCCGATGACCCGTTTATTGCGCATCACCTTGCTGGGCCTGTTGATCATTGCAGGCCTGCTCACCGCCCTGATCTACAGCCTGACCTGGCGCCCCGAGGCGAAGGAAACCCTGCCGGTGAGCTGCGTCGCACCCCGCGCGCCCACGCTGTTGCCGGGGCAAGCGCTCAAGGTCATGACCTGGAACGTGCAATACCTGGCCGGCAAGAACTATGTGTTCTGGTACGACACCGCCGACGGCAGCGGCCCCGACGACCGCCCCACCGTGGAAGACATGGCCGCCAGCCTCGACGAAGTGGCGCGGGTGATTCGCGATGAACAACCCGACATCCTCCTGCTGCAGGAACTCGACGAAAACGCCAAGCCTTCCCACTATCAGGACCAACTGGCCCTTTTGCAGGAGCGCCTGGTCGACCTCTACCCGTGCAGCGCCCAGGCCTTCGACTGGAAAGCCGACTTCGTGCCAGACCTGCACATCTTCGGCAGTGTCGGCCGCAAACTGGCGACCCTCAGCCGCTACCAGATCGAACACGCCGAACGCCTGCAACTGCCGACGCCCGAGGCCAATATCCTCAGCCGCCAGTTCCAGCCCAAGCCCGCCTTGCTCCTGACCTACCTGCCCTTGAGCGATGGCGGCCAACTCGCGGTGCTCAACACCCGCCTGGACGGCGTTGCTCCTGGCCGCAGCGCAGTGCTGGAGCAGGTCAAAACCACGGTCAAACTGCTGGATAAATTCGAAGGCCGTGGCACGCCCTGGCTGATCGGCGGGGACTTCAACCTGCTGCCCCTCGGCCAGTTCCTGCGCCTGGACGCCACCAAACGCGGGCAGTATTCGCCGGACAGCGAGCTGCATTTGCTGTGGGACAAATACCCAATGATCCCGAGCAATAGCCAATCCAGCGGGATTGATCGTGAGCAATGGCTGACGCACTTCCCCAACGACCCGAGCGTGGACGGGCCGGATCGTACGCTGGATTACCTGTTCTACAGCCCAAGGATCAAGCGGGTGGAAGCCAAGGTGCGGCAGGAGGATACGTTGCGTATTTCCAACCATTTGCCGGTGATTGCGCGGTTCCTGCTACCGGCCGCGCAATAGTCACTTGCGCGGTTTGATCCGCGCCGTCGCCTCGGCCACCAATGGATCATCCGGCCAATAGTGCTTGGGGTACCGCCCCTTCAAATCCTTCTTCACCTCGGCATAAGTACTGCGCCAGAAGTTCGCCAGATCCTGCGTCACCTGCACTGGCCGCCGCGCCGGGGACAGCAAATGCAGCTTCACCACCTGGCGGCCGCCAGCAATGCGCGGGGTGTCGGCCAGCCCGAACAGTTCCTGCAAGCGCACCGCCAGGATCGGCGGCTGTTCGCTGTAGTCCAAACGCACCGACGAACCCGACGGCACTTTCACATGCTGCGGCGCCAGTTCGTCCAAACGTTGGGGCAGCGGCCAGGGCAGCAGGTTGTGCAGGAAGCTTGAGATGTCCAGGTTGGCGAAATGGCTCAAGCGCGAGACTTTGCCCAGGTAGGGCATCAGCCAGTGTTCGAGGCTGGCGAGTAGCGCCTTGTCACTGAGGTCGGGCCATTCGCTAGTTTTGCCGGCGTCGAGCTGGCGCAGCAACATGAGGCGGGCCTGCCATTGGCGCAGTTCCGGCGTCCACGGCAGCAGTTCCAGGCCTTTGCGGCGGACCAGGTTGACCAGCGCCTGGCTGCGGGCGGACTCGTCGAGGCCGGTGAGCGGTTCGCGGCTGAGCACCAGTTCACCGACTTTGCGTTGGCGTTCGGCGCGCAGGACGCCTTCGCGTTCGTCCCAATCCAGCTGGTCGACATTACGCACTTGCTCGGCCAGCACCGTGTCGAACAGCGCCGGATCAAAATCCGCCGCCAGGTAGATGCGCTCTTCACGCTGGCCCTGCCGGCTGCCCAGGTCAGCGATGACCAGCCAGGCTTGTTTCATCAGGCTGTCGGCTTCGGCGAACAGCGCCGCGCGGCCGTTGGCCAGGCGATATTCAGCACCGCCGGGACGACGCTGCTGGGCGACGCGATCCGGGTAGGCCAGTGCCAGCAAGGCGCCAAGCCAGCGCGGATGATCGGGGTCGGCAACGGCTTGAGTCGCCTGGCCTCTCAAGTAACCGCGATATTGTCTCGCCAGTTGCTTGGCCCGCTGCACGCCGCCTTGGGTGCCGCGTGCGCGTTCTTCGCCGGACAACAGCGCCAACCGACTGTGCAAATCCGCACCGCCACCGCGCAAGATATCGCGCTCTCCCAGCAAGGCGGCCACGTCGCAGGCCGTCGCGGCCAACCCAAGATCCTGCCCGCGCAGCAGCAGATGGGCGATACGCGGATGGGCCGGCAACTCGGCCATCTTCTGCCCATGGGCGGTGAGTTTTTCTTCATTCAAGGCGCCGAGGCGCACCAGCAAATCCTGAGCCTGGCCGTATGCAGCGGTTGGCGGCACATCCAGCCACACCAGTTGATTAGGCGTGACACCCCAACGCGCGAGTTGCAAGGCGAGGCCGGCCAGGTCGGCGGCGAGGATTTCCGCACTGCCATAAGCGGCCAGGCCTTCGTGCTGGTCCTCGGACCACAGGCGATAACACACGCCCGGCTCCAGGCGCCCCGCCCGGCCGGCACGCTGGGTGGCGCTGGCGCGGGAGATACGTTGGGTGTCGAGGCGGGTCATGCCGCTGCCCGGGTCGAAACGCGGCACCCGCGCCAACCCGGCGTCGATCACCACGCGCACGCCGTTGATGGTCAGGCTGGTCTCGGCAATGTTGGTCGCCAGCACCACTTTGCGCTTACCGGTCGGGGCCGGGTCGATGGCGGCGCGTTGGGCGTTGAGGTCCAGTTCGCCATGCAGCGGGCACAGCAGCACATCGGTGCGTTCGCCGAGGGCGTCGGCCAGTTGCTGGTTGACCCGACGAATCTCGGCCTGCCCCGGCAGAAACACCAGCACGCTGCCGGTTTCGTCGTGCAGGGCTTCGAGAATGGTCTGCACCACACGCGGTTCGATGAACTCGCCGGGCTGATAAGGGCGCCCCCAGCGCATCTGCACCGGGAACATGCGGCCTTCGCTGCGCAGGATCGGCGCGTCGTCCAGCAGACTGGCCAGGCGCTCGCCTTCAAGGGTGGCGGACATCAGCAGGATTTTCAGCGGTTGGTCATCGCGAAACAGTTCGCGGCCGTTGAGGCTCAGGGCCAGCGCCAGGTCGGCGTCGAGGCTGCGTTCGTGGAATTCGTCGAAGATCAACAAACCCACGCCGTCCAGCGCCGGGTCATCCTGCAGGCGGCGCGTAAGGATGCCTTCGGTGACCACTTCGATGCGCGTGTTGGGGCCGACTTTGCTGTCCAGACGAATGCGATAGCCGACGGTTTCACCGACCTTTTCGCCCAACTCACTGGCCAAGCGTTCGGCCGCCGCACGGGCTGCAAGACGGCGCGGTTCTAGCATCAGGATGGTCTGCCCGGCCAGCCAGGGTTCGTTCAATAATGCCAAGGGCACGCGGGTGGTTTTACCGGCGCCGGGGGGCGCTTCGAGCACGGCTTCATGGCGATTCGCCAAGGCGTCACGCAGTGCAGGTAAAACTTCATCAATCGGCAACGAATTCATACTGGCTCCAAAGCAGAGCGGCGAGTATAACGGCGAACTGCCGAGTGCCGACGATGGTCTCAAGGCCATTGCCATAAGGCCGTTGCTATATAGTCCCGTATCAACCGTGTTCAGGAGAGTCTCCATGCGTATCGCTTCCCGTGTCATTGGCGGTGTCCTCGCCGTCACCCTGCTGAGCCAATTGACGGCCTGCGGTTCGATCTTCTATCCGGACCGCCGTGGCCAGATCGACGGCAAGATCGACCCGACCATCGCCGTGCTCGACGCCGTGGGCCTGCTGTTCTATGTGATCCCTGGCCTGATCGCGTTCGGCGTGGACTTCGCCACCGGCGCTATCTACTTCGAACCGGGCAAGACCGCCCAGGTCGATCCGCAGAAACTCCACGAAGCCATTGGCGCCGACGGCAAGGTCGACAACGCCAAGCTGCAAAGCATCATCCAGAACGAAACCGGCCGCAGCCTGCCGCTGGACGACCCGCGCATGATCCAGTTCAAGGGCAGCGTACAACAGCTCGCCAGCCTGGGCCTGCAACCCGCCGCTTAAGGATCCGAGCCGCCTATGACCAGCAGTCCCGAACACGCCAGGCTCTTGCGCCTGGCCACCCGCGCCTCGGTGGGCGTGGCTTGTGCGCTGATTATCACCAAGGCCATCGCCTGGTGGCTCAGCGGCTCGGTGAGCATGCTTGCCGGGTTGACCGATTCACTGCTGGATGGCGTGACCTCGCTGCTGAACCTGGTGGCGGTGCATTACGCGTTGCGCCCGGCCGATGACGATCACCGTTATGGGCACGGCAAGGCGGAGTCGCTGTCGGGCATGGCCCAGGCGCTGTTTATCGGCGGCAGTGCGGTGTTGATCGCGTTCCAGGCCTATCAGCGTCTGCAACATCCGGAACCGGTGGGCGCACCGTGGTTGAGCATTGGCGTGATCGTGTTTTCCCTGGTACTGACCGTGGCGTTGCTGATGCTGCAACACCGGGTGATCCGCGAAACCGGGTCCAACGCCGTGCGCGCGGACTCATTGCACTACCGCTCCGACCTGATGCTCAACGGCAGCATTTTGGTGGCGCTGGTGTTGGCGGGGTTTGGCTACCATCAGGTCGACGCCTGGTTCGGCCTGGGCATTGCCGCCTACATTTTGTGGAGCGCCATCCAGATCGCCCGTGAAAGCTTTGCAGTGTTGATGGATGAAGAACTGCCGCCGGACGTCAGCCAGCACATGCTGGAACTGGCCCGTGGCGTACCGGGCGTCTTGGGCGCGCATGATTTGCGCACGCGGATTTCCGGCAGCCACTGGTTTGTGCAGCTGCACCTGGAATTACCGGGGGAATTGACGCTGTCAGTGGCCCACGGCATCAGCGACCAGGCCGCCGATGCGATTCACAAGGCTTACCCGCGTGCCGAAGTGCTGGTGCATGCCGACCCGCGGGAAGTGGTCACCGGCAATAAAACCTAGTATTGCACCTGATAACCACGACTGCTCAGGCAGTTGCCCTGGGCCTGGCGGTAGGTTTGCACCACCGCCGGATCGGGAGCGTAGGTGACTTGCTGCGGGTCGAAGCCACTTTGCTGCACGGCCCAGCGATAACAATCATAACCGTCCTGCTGCACCTGGGCCGGTGACTGGCCGTTGGCGGGGTACGCCACCACGTCATAGCCATTGCCTTGGGGCGCGGGCTGCGGTGCCGGTACGGCGGCCGGCGGTTGCACCACCACGTACTGCTGGGAGCTGCTTTCGTAGGTGTAGTAGGAACCCGCCGCGAGGAAGAACAGCGCGCTGCCGATCCACACTTCACGGGCGTAGTCCGGCAGGTAATGCACACGGATGCCATACGGCGGCGTCACCACCACATAACGCGGGCCTTGCGGGCGGTACCAGTAGCCGCCGGAGTAGAAGTAATCCTGGCCACGGTAAGGCACGCGGTAATTGCGATCAGGGAAACGGTCGATCACGTAGCCGGGGCGATGTTGCGGGCCTGGGCCCCAACCGTTGCCATGGCCGTCGGGGCGACCGGGCCAGCGGTTGTCGCCGGGATGACCATTGCCATTGTTGTACCCACCGCCATTGTTACCGGGACGTGAGCCTGGGCCGCCGGCTTCCCAGTGTTGGTTGCCGTCATTGCGTCGAGGGATGTCACGGTAATAGCCCTGGCGCGGTTCCTGGGTCTGGCGCACGGTGTCGGGGCGACTCTGGATCGGCAGGTTATTTGAAGGCTGGGGTTGTGGCTGCTGAACTGGCCGCCCCTGCTCATTGCCTTGCGGACGCCCTTGCCATTGACCACCACCGTTCTGGCCACCGCGATCAAAATGTTGATTCTGCGGGCGTGGCTGGTTGTTTTCCGGCCGTGGCTGAGTGTTCTGCGGACGCGGCTGTTCATTACCGCCCCCTGGCCGTGCGCCCTGCGACCCTCTTTCATGCTGACCACCGCCCTCACCGCGCGGCCCGTTGTCCCGTTCGTCGGCCACTGCCTGGGCGCCAACGGTGACCACCAGCAAACCTACACCTGCCAAACGCCAGATGCGCTTCATGCTATTCCTCACTGCGGATTAGGGCCTGTCCATGAGACTGGAAAAGCCAGGCCCGGTTCTCGGACAGGTTATCAGCAGGTAAAAGAAAAGGGGTGACCCGTCGGCCACCCCTTGAGAACTTCGTCCTGGCTCAACGCTTTTGACGTTGGCTCACCTCACGCCGTCTTGTGGACAGTGTGCAGCCTGGAGGCCGGCTCAACCCTGCTGGGGTGGCGGCCGCAGCGGGCCTGATTGGGCGGGCTGCTGTGGACTGTTGTCCAGGCGGTGATTCTGTTGATAAAGATACCCGCCAGCGCCCGGCAGATGATTGCGAAGATTGCGTCAATAAACAGTGCTTGCGCAATTTTTAACCCTTCATGGATAATTCACCGCAATAGTTACGACATAGGCCATCCCAATGAGCAAGCTTGACCGATACGACCTGAGTATTTTGGCGGAATTGCAACGTGATGCGAGGATCTCCAACCAGGAGCTGGCCGAACGCATCGGCTTGTCGCCGTCGCCGTGCTCGCGCCGGGTCAAGCAGTTGGAGGATGACGGCTACATCGCTCGCCAGGTCGCCTTGCTCGACCGCAAGATGCTCGGCCTGAGCCTGACCGCCTATGTATTGATCGGCATGGACCGCCACACGCCCGAACGTTTCGAGAATTTCGAAGCGGCGATCCGCACCCTGCCCCAGGTGCTGGAATGCAGTTTGGTCACCGGGATGGATGCGGACTATCAGCTGAAAGTAGTGGTGCCGGACATGGACCACTACCAGAAACTGCTGCTAGGTCACCTGACCCGCATTGAAGGCGTGACCAGCGTGCGCTCCAGCTTTGTACTGAACCAGGTGCTCAACAGCACCGAGTTGCCGCTGACGCACCTGCGCACCTGATCTCAAGAACAATGCAGATCCCCTGTGGGAGCGGGCTTGCTCGCGAATGCAGTCTGTCAGTTAATACCTATATGACTGATACACCGCATTCGCGAGCAAGCCCGCTCCCACATTTTGACCGTGCACGACGCAGGTCAATGTTGCGCCTTTGACGCTGCCGTATACTGCCCTCTTGCCCTGTCGGAAGTCCCCATGAACAACATCGACCCCGCCCTCTTTGAAGAATGGATGATGACCGGCCTGGTCACCATCCTGATCATTTTCATGGGCTTTATCGTCTGGGACCTGGCGAAGAAGTCCAAGGCCGGGCGTTTTGGCTCGTTTATCCTGTTCTTCGTGTTGGGCCTGGGCGTGGCCGCGTTCATCATCAAGAGCGTAGTGATCGGCCTGATCGAGTCCGGCGCCTTATAAGCGCGCCGGTACTTCCTTCCACTGGCCTTGATCCAGGCCGTCGATCGTCCACTCGCCAATGCGCACCCGCACCAGGCGCAAGGTAGGCAACCCCACGGCAGCGGTCATGCGCCGTACCTGGCGGTTACGCCCCTCGCGAATCACCAATTCAAGCCAGTAAGTCGGTATGTTTTTGCGAAAGCGCACCGGCGGGTTGCGTGGCCATAACTCGGGCTCGTCCAACTGCCGTGCTTGCGCAGGCAAGGTCTTGCCGTCATTCAACTCGACACCGTCGCGCAGGCGTTGCAGCTGTTCTTCGGTCGGTTCGCCTTCCACCTGCACCCAATAGGTTTTCGCCAGCTTGTGCTTGGGGTCGGCAATCCGCGCCTGCAACTGGCCATCATTGGTCAGCAGCAACAAGCCTTCGCTGTCACGGTCCAGACGGCCCGCCGGGTAGATGCCGGGAATGTCGATGAAATCCTTAAGCGTCGCGCGCCCGCCTTCGTCGCTGAACTGGGTCAGCACGTCGAAGGGTTTATTGAACAGGATCAATTTCGGCTCGGCCGGTGGCGCCTTGGCGACACGCCGCGCGGCGGAATACGGAGGTTTCACGCCAGGGCGGCGCGAATCGGGACGGGTGGGACGGGACATGGCAAAGGAACATCTAACGGTCAGGACCGACAATGCTAGTGGCCTGACCGTTAAATGACCATCCCAACCGCTTAGCGGAACGGCGGCTCGTCGAAGCTGCGCAGTTTGCGCGAGTGCAGCGAATTGAGTTCGGTGCGCAACAAATCCACCGCCTCGATGCCGATCTTCAAGTGCTGGCTCACCGCGCGCTCATAGAAGGCGTTGGCCGAACCCGGCAGCTTGATTTCGCTGTGCAGCGGTTTGTCCGAAACACACAGCAAAGTGCCGTACGGTACCCGCAAGCGATAACCCTGGGCGGCGATAGTGCCGCTTTCCATGTCCACGGCCACGGCGCGGGACAGGTTGATCAGCGGCCGCTCCTGGGCCCAGCGCAGTTCCCAGTTGCGGTCGTCGTAGGTCAGCACGGTGCCGGTGCGCAGGCGTTTTTTCAGTTCTTCGCCTTTTTCGCCGGTGACGTTGGCCGCCGCTTGCTGCAAGGCCAACTGCACTTCAGCCAGGGCCGGGATCGGGATGTTCGGCGGCACCACGCGGTCGAGAATCCCGTCGCGGCGCATGTAGGCGTGAGCCAGTACATAGTCGCCGATGGTCTGGGATTGGCGCAGGCCGCCGCAGTGGCCGATCATCAGCCAGCAATGCGGACGCAGCACGGCCAGGTGGTCGGTGATGTTCTTCGCGTTGGACGGGCCGACGCCAATGTTGACCAAGGTCACGCCGTGGCCGTCAGTGGCTTGCAAGTGATAAGCCGGCATCTGGTAGCGGTGCCAGACCACCCCGGCAGCAATGGCGGAGGCCTCGCCATGGTCCATGCTCTTGTCGATCACCACGTTGCCCGGCAGCACCATGCGGATAAAACGCGGGTCGCTGCGCAGTTGCTCCAGGCCATGCAGGATGAACTGGTCGACATAACGGTGGTAGTTGGTCAGCAGGATCCACGGCTGCACATGGCGCCAGTCGCTGCCGGTGTAATGCACCAGGCGGCGCAGGGAAAAGTCCACGCGCGCCGCATCGAACAGCGCCAGGGGCAGTGGGTCAGTGTTTTCCCAGTCGTACAGGCCATCGGCAATGCCATCGGTGGCGGCCGACAGGTCGGTGCTCGGGAACACGCGGGCCAGGGTCGCCGCAGTCACGCCGGAGCCGGCCAGTTCATCGCCCTGCTCCACCACGTACGGGTACGGGATGTTCTGCTGGCTGACGCCGACTTCCACCGTCACGGTGAAGTCGTGCATCAGCGGCACCAGTTGCTCCAGCAGATATTTACGGAACGCCGCAGGATGGGTGACGGTGACGCTGTAGGTTCCCGGCAACTGAACCTTGGCATATGCGCGAGTGGTCTGTGGGACTTCGCCGTGGCAGTGGTAGGTCAGGCGCAGTTCCGGGTAGCGAAACAACGCACGTTGCTCGGCGTCGGGTTCGACGCGGTCCTTCAGATATTGCTTGAGGGCTTGATTGAGCGCGCCCGTGGCGCGCTCATGCAGGGCCGCCAGCCGATCCACGGCTTCTTCGGCGGTTTGAACGACAACAAAAGCTTCGGTCACGGTAAGCATCCTGTGTTCTGACGTGCAGGCCTTTATCTTGCCTGTATCCCCGTCAGACGCAAACTTTGAATGCAATCAACAAGGTGTGGACCTGGCGACAATCGCCGCTACATCCACACCTCGCGGCAACGTGCCATACACCCGGCCGGACGATTCACCCAAACGACTGGCGATAAACCCATCGCTGACCGCTGCATTGCCGGCTTCCAGCAACAGCTTGGCCTGCAATGCCACCGCGATGTCTTCGGTGAGCTGCCGCGCGCGGTATTGGATGTCCTGGGTGTCCATAAAGGCTGACTTCAATTGCTCGATATGCCGCGCCAGTAGCTTGTCGCCATGCCCATCCCCCAGCTCGACAAACAGCGCTTCCAGCACGCCCGGCTCTTTCGACAAGGCGCGCAGCACGTCCAGGCATTGCACGTTGCCGGAACCTTCCCACGTCGAATTCACCGGCGCCTCACGGTACAGGCGCGGCAGGATGCTGTCCTCGACGTACCCGGCACCGCCCATGCACTCGGCGGCTTCATTGATCATGGCCGGGGCGCGTTTGCAGATCCAATACTTGCCGACCGCCGTCACCAGCCTGGCGAACTTGGCTTCCTGCTCATCGCCCAGGTTATCCAGGGCCCTGCCCATGCGCATGCTCAGGGCCAACGCGGATTCGCTTTCCAGCGCCAGGTCCGCCAACACGTTTTGCATCAAGGGTTGCTCACTGAGTACCCGGCCCCCCACCGAACGATGGGCACAATGATGGCTGGCCTGGGTCAGCGCCTGGCGCATCAAGGCACTGGAACCGACCATGCAATCGAAGCGGGTCATGGCAACCATCTCGATGATGGTTGGCACGCCACGGCCTTCTTCACCGATCATCCAGGCCAGGGCGCCACGGAACTCCACTTCGCTGGAGGCATTGGAGCAGTTGCCGAGTTTGTTTTTCAGGCGCTGGATGTAGAACTCGTTGCGCGTGTCATCCGGGCGGTGCCGGGGCAGCAGGAAGCAGGTCAGCCCCTTGTCAGTTTGCGCCAGGGTCAGGAAGGCATCGCACATCGGGGCCGAGCAAAACCACTTGTGGCCCACCAGTTCATAAGCCTGGCCCGGCCCACCAGCGCCCACCGGGTAAGCACGGGTGGTGTTGGCGCGCACGTCGGTGCCGCCCTGTTTCTCGGTCATGGCCATGCCGATAGTGGCACCGGCCTTGTGAGCGATGCCGACATTGCGCGGGTCGTATTGGGTATTGAGGATTTTCGGCAGCCAGGTCTTGGCCAGGTCCGGTTGTAAGCGCAGGGCCGGGACACAGGCGAAGGTCATGGTCAGTGGGCAACCGGTACCGGCTTCCGCCTGGCTGTGCAAATAAGTCATGGCGGCGCGGGCCACATGGGCGCCGGACTGCGGATGTGCCCAAGGCAGCGACGGCAAGCCATGTTCGACGGCGGTGCGCATCAGTTCGTGGTAAGCCGGGTGAAACTCCACCAGGTCGATGCGATGACCATAACGGTCATGGCTGCTGAACACCGGTTTGTTCTGGTTCGCCAGGAACCCGGCCTCCATCAACGGCCCACCCGCCAGCGCACCGTAGGCATCGATACGCGCTTCTGCCCAGCCCGCGCCAAAGCGGCGCGACCAGTCCTGCAGGGGCAAATCGATGCGGTACAGGTTGGTGCCGTCCAGGGACGGTGGCTGGTTGGTGACGTGGTGGGTTTCGGCAAACTGATGCAGGTTCATGACGGGCCTCCTGGAAAAAGGCCCCGTTCAGTTGAGGCCTTAAATTCAGTTAAGCACCGTCATACCGCTTAAAAAAGTGGCATACCCGCCGAATGCACGGCGCTTTCGCCCTCTACCGGACACAACAACCGACGTGCCAACACCGCCTGCAAAGCCTCGAAACGCACAGGCTTGGCCAGGCGCTCAGAGAGGCCGATACCATGACAGTGCTCGCGCTCTGACACATTAAGCGACGTACTCAAAGCGATCACCGGCAGCTCACCGCAGCCAGGCAGAGCACGGATCTGACAGCACAACGAGAAACCACCTTCAGGAATATCCAACAGTACCGCGTCGAAATCTCCTGCTTGCAAGGCGGCTAAAGCGTTCGGGCCAGTGTCCACGGTTTTTACCCGGTAACCGAGCTTGAGCAGCATGCCGCGCACCACCAATTGGCCGACGCTATTGTCATCCACCAACAACACCGAACACTCCTGCGGTGCGCGCTGCTTATCCGGCGCAGGCTTGGATTCAGGTGCTAGCGGGCTGACCTCCACTTCCAACTGGAAACGGCTGCCTTTGCGCGGCTCGGAATGATGGGTCAGACGCCCGCCCAGCAGCTCGATCAGTTGCCGGCAGATCGCCAGGCCGATACCCAGGCCGCCGTACTCGCGGGTCATGGAACCATCCAATTGGAAGAACCGCTGATACAGGGTCGCCTCGTCAAGGAAGGCAAAGCCGATACCGGTATCGGTCACGATAAAGCTCAAGCGCAAGCCACCGTCACTCTGGGGCACGCCGACCACGCGCAGGCGCACCGAGCCTTCGTGGGTGAACTTGAAGGCGTTGTCCAGCAGGCAATCCAGGCACTGCAGCAGTTTGTCGGCGTCGCCCAGTACGCGGTCCGGCAACTCGTCCGCCACATCGATGGAGAACGCCAGGCCTTTGCTCTGGGCGCTGGCGGTGAACTGCTGGCGCAAGGTGTCGAGCGTACCGCGCAGGCTGAACACCTGGGGTTGCGCGCTCAAGCGGCCGGCCTGCAATTCGGTGAGGGTAAGGATGCCGTTGACCATGCGCATCATGTCCCGCGCCGAACCGGCGGCGGTTTGATGGTATTGCGCCAGGTCCACGTCCAGGGGCACGGTCTGCATCAGCTCGAGGGAGCCGATCACGCCGTTCATCGGCGTGCGCAGTTCGTGGGTCAGGGTGGCGAGGAACTCATCCTTGAGGCGGTTGCTGCGCGCCAATTGCTGGTTGAGCACTTCAAGCTTCTGACTGGCATCGAACAGGATCTGCGCCTGTTGCTCGCGCATGGAATTGATGCGGTCGGCCAGGGCCAGGGACAGCAGCGCCACTTCAATCGCCGAGCCAATCTGGCTGGCGTACATGGTCAGGAATACATTGGGCAGATAACCCAGCACCATCAGCGTATTCACCACCCCGCCCAGCAGGAACGCCGACCAGGCGATGATGAAATAGCGCGCCACGCGCTGCCCGCAATACCAGGCCTTGATGGCGGCGACGAAGATGGTCACGGTAAACACCAGCGCCAAGCCGGTGGCCAGGCGCAACGCCAGGGCGTAGCTGGTCATCAGCGACAGCAGCATCACCACGCCACCGCAGGCCACCAACGCCAGCAACAGCCGGTTGATCCAGCGACTGTGCTGGGCCGTGTGCAAAAAGCTGCGCGCAAACAGGCTGCCGAACAACGCCGCCGAGCCGATCAGGAATGGCGTCGCGGCGTTCGCCCACCAGGGATTGTTCGGCCAGAAATACTCCACCGCCGCGCCGTTGACCGACAGCTGGTACATGCCGAACGAGGCGATATAGAAGATGTAATAGAGGTAGCTGGTGTCGCGCACGCTGAGGTAGATGAACAGGTTATAGACCAGCATCCCCAGCAACACGCCATAGATCAGGCCCAGCACATACAGGCGCAGCGGCTGTTGCTCCAGGTAGGCGGTGCTGGACCAGAGCGTCAGAGGCGCCTGGATCGAACCTTCGCTTTGCAGGCGCAGGTACAGGGTTTTTGCCTCGCCCGGCGTAAAGTCGACCTTGAACAGGTAGTTGTTCTGGCGGATTTCACGGGCGGAAAACGGCAGCGCATCCCCGGTGCGCCCGGCCAGGCGATAACTGCCAGAGCTGTCGGGCAGGTACAGGTCCAGATGGTCGAGCGGTGGGTACGCCAGCTCCAGCAGCCAGGTGCGCTGCGCTTCGGGATTAGTGGGCAGGTACTGCAGATTGACCTTGAGCCAGAACACCGAGCGCGAGTAGCCGGCATTCAGGGTGTCTTTATCGTGGGGTTTGAACTGCGCGGTGGCGGACGGCGCACTGACATCCGCGATGGTGAGGGCATCGGTCGGGTCTTCGAGCACTTGCATGGCTCGGCCCAACGGCAGGCTTCGCGTGTCCTGGTTGAACTCGATGGCGTTGGCGAGCATCGGTAGCCCGCACAACAATAAAATCAGCAAATAGCGCATAGAGCCCCAGCGTGGCCTGTCCGGTTATGTCAAAAAGCCCCCCATTCCTTTTGAGAAGACGTACACCGGCAATACAGTTAGTAGTTTGGATCCACTCTAGCATAGCTGCTAAAGGCCACTAGGCACCATTGAAATAATTTTTTGAAAGGCTCTAGAACGCGGCTTTCAGCGATTTTTATCGGCCGTGAAACCGCCAAAAAAGCGTCACTTCGATGGCAAAATTCAACCATCGCCAGACGGCCCCGCCAAAAGCGTTTGGTGGTAAGCTCGCGCACCATGAATATCTACAGCTCTCGTCCCGTTGTCCTCTGTCTCTCCGGCCATGACCCCAGTGGTGGCGCCGGCTTGCAGGCAGATATCGAAGCCCTGCTCGCCCAGGGTTGCCATGCCGCTGCGGCCGTCACCGCCTTGACCGTGCAAAACACCGTCAATGTCAGCGATTTTCGCGTGCTCGACCGCGAGTGGGTACTGGCCCAGGCCAATGCCGTGCTCGGCGATTCCGAGGTGGCGGCGGTCAAGCTGGGCATGCTCGGCTCTACCGCGATGGTCGACACCGTCGTCGAACTGCTGCAGGCGCATCCGCACCTGCCGGTGGTGTGCGACCCGGTGCTGCGCGCCGGCGGCGGTGGCAGCCTGGGCAAGGACGAGGTCGGTTATGCGATGCGCGAGCGGCTTTTCCCCCTGTCGTTGATCGCCACGCCCAACCTGCCGGAAGCGCGCATCCTCGCGGAGCTGCCTGAAGGCACGGCGGACGAATGCGCCGAGAAGCTGTTGCCGTACATCAAGCACCTGCTGATCACCGGCGGCCATGGCGACGAGCATGAAGTGCACAACCGCCTCTACAGCCGCGACGGCACGCGCCAGACCTTTACCTGCCAGCGCCTGCCCGGCAGCTATCACGGTTCGGGCTGTACGTTGGCCAGTGCGCTGTCCGGTCGGATTGCCCAGGGCGAAGGCTTGGTGAGCGCCGTACAATCGGCCCTCAACTACACTTGGCGCACCCTGCGTGACGCCGAACAACTCGGCCAGGGCCAGTTCGTACCGCGCCGGTTGCCGCTGGATTTCTGCTCTTAAGATCAAGGGGCCTGCCCGATGAAATTACGTGGCCTTTACGCCATTACCGACAGCCAACTGTTGGCCGGTAAATTCCTCGCCTACGTCGAAGCCGCGTTGGACGGTGGCGTGACCCTGCTGCAATACCGCGACAAAAGCAGCGACGAAGCCCGGCGCCTGCGTGAAGCAGAAAAACTGCGGGAGCTGTGCTCGCGCTACAAGACCCAGTTGATCATCAACGACGACGCCGAACTGGCTGCGCGCCTCGGCGTCGGTGTGCACCTGGGCCAGACCGACGGCCCACTGACCCCGGCCCGTGCGCTGCTTGGTTCCAAGGCGATCATCGGTTCCACCTGCCACAGCCAGATTGAACTGGCCGAGCAAGCCGCCAAGGAAGGCGCCAGCTATGTCGCCTTCGGCCGCTTCTTCAATTCCAACACCAAGCCCGGCGCACCGGCCGCTACTACAGAGATGCTGGCCCAGGCCCGTGCGCGTTTGCAGTTGCCGATCTGCGTGATTGGCGGCATCACCCTGGAGAACGCCGAGCCCTTGGTGGCCCACGGCGCCGACCTGTTGGCGGTGGTGCATGGCCTGTTTGGCGCCGACAGCACCCAGGAAGTCACGCGCCGCGCCCGTGCGTTCAACGCCCTTTTTCAGATTTGATTCAAGAGAGCCCGATCATGTCCCGTTCCGAAACGCTGTTTGCCAATGCCCAGAAACACATCCCCGGCGGTGTGAACTCCCCCGTGCGTGCGTTCAAGAGCGTGGGCGGCACGCCGCTGTTCTTCAAGCATGCCGAAGGCGCCTACGTCACTGACGAAGATGACAAGCGCTACGTGGATTACGTCGGTTCCTGGGGCCCGATGATCCTCGGCCACAGCCATCCGGACGTGCTGGACGCAGTGCGCAAGCAACTGGAACACGGCTTGTCCTACGGCGCGCCGACCGCCATGGAAACCGAGATGGCCGATCTGGTCTGCTCGATCGTGCCGTCGATGGAAATGGTGCGCATGGTCAGCTCCGGCACCGAAGCCACCATGAGCGCGATCCGCCTGGCCCGTGGTTTCACCGGCCGCGACAGCATCATCAAGTTCGAAGGCTGCTACCACGGCCACTCCGACAGCCTGCTGGTGAAAGCCGGTTCCGGCCTGCTGACCCAAGGCGTGCCAAGCTCTGCCGGTGTGCCGGCGGCGTTCGCCAAACACACTCTGACCCTGCCGTTCAACGACATCGCCGCCGTCGAGCAGATGCTCAATGAAGTGGGCCAGGACGTGGCGTGCATCATCGTCGAGCCGGTGGCCGGCAACATGAACTGCGTGCCCCCGGCGCCAGGCTTCCTCGAAGGCCTGCGCGAGCAATGCGACAAGCACGGCGTGGTGTTGATTTTCGACGAAGTGATGACCGGTTTCCGCGTTGCGCTGGGTGGCGCCCAGGCTCACTACGGCGTCACGCCCGACCTGAGCACCTTCGGCAAGATCATCGGCGGTGGCATGCCGGTGGGCTGCTTCGGCGGCAAGCGCGAAATCATGCAGCACATCGCGCCACTGGGCCCGGTGTACCAGGCGGGCACCTTGTCGGGTAACCCGTTGGCCATGGCCGCCGGCCTGACCACCCTGCGCCTGATCAGCTGCCCGGGCTTCCACGCCGAGCTGACCGACTACACCACGCGCCTGCTCGACGGCCTGCAACAGCGTGCCGATGCCGCCGGTATCCCGTTTGTCACCACCCAGGCGGGCGGGATGTTCGGCCTGTATTTCAGCGGCGCCGACGATATCGTCACTTTTGATGACGTGATGGGCAGTGACGCCGATCTGTTCAAGCGTTTCTTCCACTTGATGCTGGAAGGCGGTGTGTACCTGGCGCCAAGCGCTTTCGAAGCCGGCTTCACCTCGATTGCCCATGGCGACACCGAGCTGAAACTGACCCTTGATGCCGCTGAACGCGCCTTTGCTGCACTGAAATAATTGGCCGCAAAAATCAGGCACCGCGCAAACGGTGTCTGATTTGCTACTTTGCTTACAGAGATTTCCGCGTTTTTTAGAGAAATCACCTGCAATCCGGCAGATAACTTGCCCAAGCAGCAGAAAAACGAGTAAAGACTTTGTAAGCAGAGGCCTGCTTATTTCATAATGCGCGCTTATTGGATCCCCCGAGGGTCCGCGCGCCCCGTCAGAGGTAAGTCGATTCCCATGAAACGCACCGGCCGCACCCTGGTTCTGGGCTGCCTGTTGCTCCTTCAGCCGCTGCTGGCACATGCACAAGCAGGCGGCAACTCGTTGTTAATCCCAGCGATGGGTCGTTGCACCCTCAATACCCAGCCAGACAGCCAGGCCGAAGCCCTGAGCGCGTGCCAGAAACAGGCCGATGGCGGGGATGCGCAGGCGCAATACGAGTTGGGCGAGTACTTCCACGACAGCAAAAACCCCGCCCGTGACCTCAACAAGGCCTTGAGCTACTTCGAGAAAGCCTCGCTGCAGGGCCACGCCCAGGCACAATTCGAACTGGGCAACATGTTCTTCAAAGGCGAAGGCGTGCCGGCCAACAACGTCCAGGCGTACATTGTGCTGAAAATGGCCGCGGTCAACGGCGCCGAAGACGCGTTGGACACCGCCGACGAAGTCGCCGAGCACATGCAGCGCGATGAGTTGGAAGTGGCGACCCAGGTGCTGGGGCAAATTTTCCGCAATTATCTGCAGGAGTTGCAGAGTGCCGACGGGCGTTCGCCCTTCTCACCCCTGCCCTGACAGCGCCTTTACTTCTCCGGCATCGGCATCGGAAATGGCATCACATTGCTGGTGCCACGCGCTTCGCTGATCTTCGGCGTGCCCAAACGCTCGACCTCATCGATGCGCACAATCGAATGCATCGGCACAAAACTGCGCACCACGCCCTCGAACTGAGCCTTGAGTTTCTCTTCGCCCGGGTCGACGACCAACTGGGTGCGCTCGCCAAAGACGAACTCTTCCACCTCCAGGAAACCCCACAGATCACTCTGATAGATCTGCTTGGCGTACATTTCGAACACCTGGCCCTGGTTGAGGAAAATCACCTTGTAGATTGGAGCTTCACGTTTGGTCATGGTGGGCGAATAACACATCGGGGATATAAAAGAGGGCGCGAACTATAGCATGGCACCCGATGCACAACGCTAGGAACCAATGGGCATGCCCCCTATAATGCGCGGTTCTTTACCACCAGTTGACGATTCCCATGGCCAAGAAGCTTTACATCGAAACCCACGGTTGCCAGATGAACGAGTACGACAGCTCGCGCATGGTCGATCTGCTGGGTGAACACCAGGCCCTGGAAGTCACCGCCCGCGCCGAAGATGCCGACGTGATCCTGCTCAATACCTGCTCGATCCGCGAGCGGGCCCAGGACCGTGTGTATTCCCAGCTGGGCCGCTGGCGCGAACTGAAACTGGCCAACCCGGACATGGTGATCGCCGTTGGCGGTTGCGTGGCCAGCCAGGAAGGCGCCGCGATCCGCGACCGCGCGCCCTATGTCGACGTGGTGTTCGGCCCGCAGACCCTGCACCGCCTGCCGGAAATGATCGACGCTGCGCGCTTTACCAAGCTGCCCCAGGTCGACGTGTCATTCCCTGAAATAGAAAAGTTCGACCATTTGCCCGAGCCGCGCATCGACGGGCCGAGCGCCTACGTGTCGGTGATGGAAGGTTGCAGCAAGTACTGCACCTTCTGCGTGGTGCCCTACACCCGTGGTGAAGAAGTCAGCCGGCCATTTGACGATGTGCTGTCGGAAATCATCCACCTCGCCGAAAACGGCGTGCGCGAAGTGACGCTGCTGGGCCAGAACGTCAACGGCTATCGCGGCCAGACCCATGATGGCCGCCTCGCTGACCTGGCGGAGTTGATCCGCGTGGTCGCCGCCGTGGACGGTATCGAGCGCATCCGCTACACCACCTCGCACCCACTGGAGTTCTCCGACAGCCTGATCCAGGCCCACGCCGAAGTGCCGGAACTGGTCAAGCACCTGCATTTGCCGGTGCAATCGGGCTCGGACCGCATCCTCGCGGCGATGAAGCGCAACCACACAGCCCTGGAATACAAATCCAAACTGCGCAAATTGCGCGCGGCGGTGCCGGGTATCTGCATCAGCTCGGACTTTATCGTCGGTTTCCCCGGCGAGACTGAAAAAGACTTCCAGCAGACCATGAAGCTGATCGAAGACGTCGGCTTCGACTTCTCCTACTCGTTCGTCTACAGCCAGCGCCCCGGCACTCCGGCGGCCGACTTGGCGGATGAAACCCCGGAAGCGCTGAAAAAAGAGCGCCTCAACGCGCTGCAACACCGCTTGAACCAGCAGGGTTTCGAGATCAGCCGACAAATGGTCGGCTCCACCCAGCGCATCCTGGTCACCGACTACTCGAAAAAAGACCCGGGCGAACTGCAAGGCCGTACCGAGAACAACCGAATCGTAAACTTCCGTTGCGATAATCCGACCCTGATCGGCCAGTTTGCCGATGTGCACATCGACGCGGCGCAGCCGCATTCGCTGCGCGGGTCGTTGATCCCGTAATCACTCTTTGAATTATCGCCAGCCAACATGTGCCGTTTAAGTGCTTTCGCACACAGCCGGCTGGCGTTATTCTCTATTTCACCTCAACAGCCAAAGGGCGGCTAAAAGCGACCTTGAACGCACCCATAGCAGAACCCCATCGTTTTATTCTCGAGCCCTTTGAGGCTCTCCGTTTCGCCAACCTGTGCGGACAGTTCGACGAGCACCTGCGCCTGATCGAACAACGCCTGGGCATCGAGATCCGCAACCGCGGCAATCAGTTCGAGCTCATTGGTGAGGCCCTGCACACCAAATCTGCAGAAAACCTGCTGCGCCGTCTCTACCGCGAAACCAAGGGTAGCGAGCTGTCGCCAGAAATCGTGCACCTGTATTTGCAGGAATCGGCTGTGGAAGACTTGGCCAACAACCCAGTCGCTGAAGCCAGCGTGGCCCTGCGTACCAAAAAAGGCATGATTCGCCCAAAGGGCTTGAATCAGCAGAAGTACGTCAAGGCAATCCTCGGTAACGACATCAATTTCGGCATCGGCCCCGCCGGTACCGGCAAGACCTACCTGGCCGTGGCCTGCGCGGTCGACGCGTTGGAACGTGAGCAAGTACGCCGCATCCTGCTGGTGCGCCCAGCGGTCGAGGCCGGCGAAAAACTCGGTTTCCTGCCTGGCGACCTGGCCCAGAAGATCGACCCGTACCTGCGCCCGCTCTACGACGCGCTGTACGAGATGCTTGGCTTTGAATACGTGGCCAAATTGATCGAGCGCCAGGTGATCGAGATCGCCCCGCTGGCCTACATGCGCGGCCGCACCTTGAGCAACAGTTTCATCATCCTCGACGAAAGCCAGAACACGACGGTCGAGCAGATGAAGATGTTCCTGACCCGCATCGGGTTTGGCTCCACCGCCATTATCACCGGCGACATTACCCAGGTTGACCTGCCCAAGGGCACCAAGTCGGGCTTGAGCCATGTGATTGAAGTGCTCAAGGACGTGCCGGGCATCAGTTTCACGCACTTCTCGCCCAAGGACGTGGTGCGCCACCCGCTGGTACAGCGCATTGTCGAGGCCTACGAGCGCTTCGAACACCGCGATGACGGGCTGTCCAAGGACGTTCGCCGCGATGCTTGAGCTTGACCTGCAGCTGGCCACCGACGCGCCCGCCCCCAGCGAAGCCCAATTCCGCCAATGGTGCGCCCTGGCCCTGCGCCAGCGCACCGCCGACTCGGAGCTGACCATTCGTCTGGTGGACGAGCCCGAGGGCCGTGAACTGAATCACACCTGGCGCCAGAAGGACTACGCGACCAACGTGCTGTCCTTTCCCGCCGACGTACCGGATGAGCTGCTGGATATCCCGCTGCTGGGCGATCTGGTCATCTGTGTCGCCGTGGTGGAGCGCGAAGCAAAAGAACAACGCAAGGAACTTGAGGCCCATTGGGCCCATCTAGTCATCCACGGCTGCTTGCATCTCTTGGGTTACGACCATATAGACGATGACGAAGCCGAGGAAATGGAAACACTGGAACAAACGTTGCTTGCAGAATTGGGTCATCCGGACCCGTATGCCGACGACGAAGCTTAAAAACACTCAACTGTAACAATAAAGGATTCAGAGTAATCGCTATGAGCGAAGACCGATCGAGCAACGGGCAGAAGTCATGGCTGGGTAAACTGACCCAGGCTTTTGCCCACGAGCCGAAAAACCGCCAGGAGCTGCTTGAGCTGCTGCGCGAGGCCCATCAGAACAAGTTGCTGGACAGCGAAGCGCTGGCCATCGTCGAAGGCGCCATCCAGGTGGCTGACCTGCAAGTACGCGACATCATGGTCCCGCGCTCGCAGATGATCAGCATCAAGGCGACCCAGACCCCACGGGAATTCCTCCCGGCCGTGATCGACTCGGCGCACTCGCGCTACCCGGTGATCGGTGAAAGCCATGACGACGTCATGGGCGTCCTGTTGGCCAAGGACCTGCTGCCGCTGATCCTCAAGGAGAACGGCGACAGCTTCAACATCAAGGACCTGCTGCGTCCGGCCACCTTCGTGCCCGAGTCCAAGCGCCTGAACGTGTTGCTGCGTGAATTCCGCGCCAACCACAATCACATGGCCATCGTGATCGACGAATACGGCGGCGTGGCCGGCCTGGTGACGATTGAAGACGTGCTGGAACAGATCGTCGGCGACATCGAAGACGAACACGACGTCGAAGAAGACAGCTACATCAAGCCGCTGCCCAGCGGTGACTTCCTGATCAAGGCGCTGACGCCGATCGAGAACTTCAATGAGTTCTTCGACAGCGAATTCTCCGATGACGAGTTCGATACCGTGGGCGGGCTGGTGATGAGTGCGTTCGGGCATCTGCCAAAACGTAACGAGACCACCGAGATCGGCGCGTATCGCTTCCGCATCCTGAATGCCGACAGCCGCCGGATTCACTTGATTCGCCTGACACCTATTGCCCGCTAAGGAATGACATGCAGCGCCTAACCCGCCCCGGCTGGCCCGGTAATTTGCTGGCCGTGGTGGCCGGCGCCATCACCACCCTGGCGCTGGCGCCGTTCGACCTGTGGCCGTTTGCGCTGGTCGCGGTCGGCCTGTTCTATGTCGGGCTGCGGGACCTGAGCCCGCGCCAGGCATTGGGTCGTGGCTGGTGTTTCGGTTTCGGCCTGTTCGGCGCCGGCACCAGTTGGATCTACTACAGCATCCACCACTTCGGTGGCGCTTCGGTGCTGCTGGCGGGTTTCCTGATGCTGCTGTTTACCGCCGCCATCGCCTGGTTCTTCGCCCTGCCCGCCTGGCTGTGGGCGCGCTGGCTGCGGCGCAATGAGGCGCCGTTGGCGGATGCGCTGACGTTTGCGGCGTTGTGGGTGGGCCAGGAGGCGTTTCGCGGCTGGTTCCTGACGGGGTTCCCGTGGCTGTATTCCGGTTACAGTCAGCTTGACGGCCCGCTGACGGGCTTGGCCCCCGTGGGTGGCATGTGGCTGATTTCCTTTGCCTTGGCACTCACGGCGGCGCTGCTATGCAACCTGCCGCGCCTGCTGGCCGGCAAGCGCAACGCCTTTATCGGCGCAGGCCTGGTGCTGCTGGTCGCGCCCTGGGCCATCGGCCTGGCGCTCAAGCATCACGCCTGGACCAGCCCCTCCGGTGCGCCACTGACCGTGGCCGCCATCCAGGGCAACGTCGAGCAAAGCATGAAGTGGGATCCGGAGCAGCTCAACGCACAGCTCGCGTTGTACCGCGACATGAGCTTCAGCTCCAAGCCCGTCGACTTGCTGGTGTGGCCGGAAACCGCTGTGCCGGTGCTCAAGGAGTCTGTCGAAGGCTACCTGGGCATGATGGGAAAATTCGCCGCCGACCGGCACACCGCGCTGATCACCGGCGTGCCAATCCGCCAGGAAGTGCATCACCAGAAGCGCTACTTCAACGGCATCACCGTGGTTGGCGAAGGCGACGGCACCTACCTCAAGCAGAAGCTGGTGCCCTTTGGCGAGTATGTGCCGCTGCAGGACATGCTGCGCGGCCTGATCGCGTTCTTTGATCTGCCAATGTCGGACTTCGCTCGCGGCCCTGCCGACCAGGCGATGCTGCAGGCCAAGGGTTATCAGATCGCGCCGTTCATCTGCTACGAAGTGGTCTACCCGGAGTTCGCTGCCGGTCTGTCGGCCCAGAGCGATTTGCTGCTGACCATCAGCAACGACACCTGGTTCGGCCGCTCCATCGGCCCGTTGCAGCACCTGCAAATGGCGCAGATGCGTGCACTGGAAGCCGGGCGCTGGATGATCCGCGCCACCAACAATGGGGTGACCGGCTTGATCAACCCGTTCGGGCAGATCACGGCGCAGATCCCGCAGTTCGAGCGCGGCATCCTCTACGGTGAAGTGGTGCCGATGCACAACCTCACGCCGTACCTGCAATGGCGTTCGTGGCCGTTGATTATTGTGTGCCTGGGCCTGTTTGGCTGGGCGCTCCTCGCGGGCCGGATGTCGAAGACCCTGTAGGTTTCGCGACGGGGTTATCGGTAGAACAACCGGTAACCCACCTGCCCCATTGCTTCATTGATCAACTGCCCGCTCTGCCAGATCGACTTGAACTCCGGCATCCACCCACCCAGCGGCCGGGCGTTGTCCACGCCCAGGAAACCCACGGGTGCCGGCACCACGGTGAAGCCAGCCTTCTCAAAGCTCCACACCGAACGCGGCATGTGCCAGGCCTGGGTCACCACCACCACGCGTTTAATGCCCTCCGGCAAAAGAATCTCGGCACTCATCTGCGCATTTTCCCAAGTGGTACGGCTGCGTTCTTCCTTCCAACGCACCGTTACGCCGAAGTCATCCTGCATCGACACTGCCATCAACGCCGCTTCGCTGGGCGGAGTGCCGTAATGCAAGCCGCCGGTAGTCAGCACCGGCAGGCCGGAGGCTTTGGCCAACCGAGCGGCGTAACGCTGACGTTCCAGGCCGATCCCGGTGGGCTGGTCGGTGCCCCAGGCCGGGTCACCGCGCTCGCGGCCAGAGCCCAGTACCACAATGGCATCCGCGCGCTGGGCCAAGGTCGACCAGTCTTCCCGAGCCAATGGCGGTTCGGTCTCCAGGGCCCGAGCGCCCCACTCCACCATAACCGGCAGGCTGATCAGCCACATCCCCCCAAAACCCAGGGTAAAGCAGCACGCCGCCAAACGCGGGCGGCTGCGACGAAACCACCAGGCAAGCGCCAGTAGCAGCAAGAGAATGCCGGGCGGCAGAAGCAGTTGTTTGATGAAGTAACGAATAGGCATCGGGCATCTCCATAGATGCCCGAAGCCTAAGGTGTAACGGGGTTTAGCGACAATCTTTACGGTGACATGCTTACAGTGAAACGGCGTGGTGAAGCCGTTCAGGGGGGCAATGAATTACTTGTAGCGGGCGGACCGGAGCTTTTCCGGGCCACGACCGGCCGACAAGTCCTTGAGCCACACCACTTTGGCTGAATGCGTAGGCTCCTTGATTGGCGGGGTTGCCACCCAAGGAGGCGCACTGCGCCCATTCCTTTCCAGATACGCCTTGATCAGTTCCAACTCCGCGCGACTCAGACCGCGCAGTTCCAACTCCACAGGCCGTTCATCACGCAATCGGCCCGCTGTCCTCGCTGCATCCAATGCACGACCCAAGCGGTCGATCAGTCCTTCGTAGACATCCGGTTTCGATACGATTCTTTGCGATTCAACCATCCCCTCACCTCATTGAAGAAAGACTTGCTCCCCAATAAACAGCGTAGTCCTCGTGGCCGGGCACGCCTGGCGCCGCGACAGACGGCCCTGCCTGCGCAATCAGGGTTTCCCTCGATAGAGTGGGGTCATGTATGCTACGGCGCTTCCTGTAACTCCACTTCCCGCAGGGTTTGGGCACGGACGCGCCGCTTCTTGGTGTCGATCAGCCTGAACGCTGCACCGAAGAGGATTAGGCCACCCCTATTCAGTTCAAAAGTAGCCATGCACGAACAATATCAGCCCCGTGAAATAGAAAATGCCGCCCAAACCTTCTGGGACGAGCAAAAGTCCTTTGAAGTCAGTGAACAGCCAGGCAAGGAGACTTTCTATTGCCTATCGATGTTCCCTTACCCCAGCGGCAAGCTACACATGGGGCACGTGCGTAACTACACCATCGGCGACGTGATTTCCCGCTACCAGCGCATGCAAGGCAAGAACGTCCTGCAACCCATGGGTTGGGACGCCTTCGGCATGCCGGCGGAAAACGCCGCGATGAAAAACAACGTGGCTCCCGCCAAGTGGACCTACGAAAACATCGCCTACATGAAGACCCAGCTGCGCAGCCTGGGCCTGGCGGTGGACTGGTCCCGCGAAGTGACCACGTGCAAGCCGGACTACTACCGCTGGGAACAATGGCTGTTCACGCGCCTGTTCGAAAAAGGCGTGATCTACAAGAAGAGCGGCACCGTGAACTGGGACCCGCTGGACCAGACCGTACTGGCCAACGAGCAAGTGATCGACGGTCGCGGCTGGCGCTCCGGCGCACTGATCGAAAAGCGCGAAATCCCGATGTACTACTTCAAGATCACCGCCTACGCGGATGAGCTCTTGTCGAGCCTCGACGACCTGCCGGGCTGGCCAGAACAGGTCAAGACCATGCAGCGCAACTGGATCGGCAAATCCAAAGGCATGGAAGTGCAGTTCCCGTACAACGTTGATTCGATCGGCGAAGCGGGCGCACTCAAAGTCTTCACTACCCGTCCGGATACCCTGATGGGCGCGACCTACGTCGCCGTGGCCGCCGAGCACCCGCTGGCCACCCAGGCCGCACAGAACAACCCTGAGCTGCAGGCGTTCATCGCCGAATGCAAAGGCGGCAGCGTGGCTGAAGCCGACGTCGCCACTCAGGAGAAAAAAGGCCTGCCAACCGGCCTGTTCGTTGAACATCCACTGACTGGCGAGAAGCTGCCGGTGTGGGTCGCCAACTACGTGCTGATGCACTACGGCGATGGCGCCGTAATGGCTGTGCCGGCTCACGACGAGCGCGATTTCGAATTCGCCACCAAGTACAGCCTGCCGATCAAATCCGTAGTGCGCACCAGCTCGGGCGATACCAACCCGGCCCCGTGGCAAGACGCCTACGGCGAGCACGGCACCCTGATCAATTCCGGCGAGTTCGACGGCCTGGACTTCCAGGGCGCTTTCGATGCGATCGAAGTGGCACTGATCAAGAAAAGCCTGGGCGCCTCGCGCACCCAGTTCCGCCTGCGCGACTGGGGCATCAGCCGCCAGCGCTACTGGGGCTGCCCGATCCCGATCATCCACTGCGAAAGCTGTGGCGACGTGCCAGTACCGGAAGACCAACTGCCGGTCGTCCTGCCGGAAGACGTGGTGCCGGACGGCGCCGGTTCGCCACTGGCGCGCATGCCTGAGTTCTACGAGTGCAGCTGCCCGAAATGCGGCCAGCCTGCCAAGCGTGAAACCGACACCATGGACACCTTCGTCGAGTCCTCCTGGTACTACGCCCGCTACGCCTCGCCGCACTACGAGGGCGGCCTGGTGGAAAAATCCGCAGCCGACCACTGGTTGCCGGTGGATCAATACATCGGCGGTATCGAACACGCCATTCTTCACCTGCTGTACGCGCGTTTCTTCCACAAGTTGATGCGTGACGAAGGCCTGGTGAGCTCCGATGAGCCGTTCAAGAACCTGCTGACCCAGGGCATGGTGGTCGCCGAGACTTACTATCGCCGCGAAGCCAACGGTGCCTACACCTGGTTCAACCCGGCCGACGTGGAGCTTGAGCGCGACAGCAAAGCCAAGGTCATCAGCGCCAAGCTGATCGCCGACGGCCTGCCGGTGGAAATCGGCGGCACCGAGAAGATGGCCAAGTCGAAGAACAACGGCGTTGACCCACAGTCGATGATCGACCAGTTCGGCGCCGACACCTGCCGCCTGTTCATGATGTTCGCCTCGCCGCCTGACATGAGCGCCGAATGGTCCGACTCCGGCGTCGAAGGCTCGCACCGTTTCCTCAAGCGCGTCTGGCGCCTGGCGCACGCCCACATCAGCCAGGGCCTGCCGGGCAAACTGGACGTGGCCGCCTTGACCGACGAGCAGAAGCTGATTCGCCGCAGCACCCACCTGGCCATCAAGCAAGCCAGCCAGGACGTGGGCCAGAATCACAAGTTCAACACCGCCATCGCCCAGGTGATGACACTGATGAACGTGCTGGAAAAGGCGCCACAAGCCACCGAACAGGATCGCGCATTGGTACAGGAAGGCCTGGAAACGGTCACCCTGCTGCTGGCACCGATCACGCCGCACATCAGCCATGACCTGTGGAACCGCCTGGGCCACAGCGACGCCGTCATCGACGCACGCTGGCCGGTGCAGGATGACAGCGCCCTGGTACAGGACACGCTGCAACTGGTGATCCAGGTCAACGGTAAACTGCGTGGCCAGATCGACATGCCGGCCACCGCCAGCCGCGAAGACGTCGAGGCGGCTGCCCGCGTCAACGAGAACGTACTGCGCTTTACCGAAGGCCTGACGATCCGCAAAGTGATCGTGGTGCCTGGCAAACTGGTCAATATCGTCGCTAGCTAATCGGATCGGGCGCAGGGTTAGCACCCTGCGCCGAACAAAGCCTTCAGGGCCTCGATAAGGCCCACATGGTTTCAAGGGGAGCAACAAAATGATCAAACGCAATTTGCTGGTAATGGGCCTAGCCGTGCTGTTGAGCGCTTGCGGTTTCCAGCTGCGCGGCACCGGCACCAACGAAATGGCGATCAAGGAACTGGACGTCAGTGCCCGCGACGCCTACAGCGAAACGCTGACCCAGCTGCGTCAGCTCCTGGAAAACAGCGGTGTTCACGTCTACACGGGCGCGACCTACAAGCTGTTCCTGGCCAATGAAAAACAAACCCAGCGCAACCTGAGCTACGCCAGCGCCGGGCGTGCATCCGATATCGAACTGAGCACCGTGCTCAGCTTTGAAGTCCAGGGCCGCGATCACCTGCCGTTGTTGAATGACGACGTTCAGATCCAGAAAATCGTCAGCCACGACGGCAACAACCTGGTAGGTTCGGACTCCGAAATCAACCAGGTGCGCAAGGAAATGCGTCGCGAGTTGGTACAACGCATGGCGCTGCGCCTGTCGATGATCACGCCGCAACAACTGGAAACCTTGCAGCAACAAGCTGACAACAAGGCCAAGGCCGACGCCGATGCGTTGAAAGCCGCCCAAGAGTACGAAGACAACACGCCGAAACAATCGCCTGTTGAAGTCCCTGTCGAGTAAGCCAGACGGGGCGCCCCAAGCGCCCCGTTCGCCCTGCCTATGAAACTCGCTCCCGCCCAACTCGCCAAACACCTGCAAGGTGGCCTGGCGCCTGTCTATATCGTCAGCGGCGATGACCCGCTGCTGTGCCAGGAAGCTGCCGACGCCATTCGCGCCGCTGCACGCCAGCAAGGCTTCGACGAACGCCAGGTGTTCAGCGCCGACGCCAGTTTCGACTGGGGCACGCTGCTGCAAGCTGGCGCGAGCATGTCGCTGTTTGCCGAAAAGCGCCTATTGGAACTGCGCCTGCCTTCGGGCAAGCCTGGGGACAAGGGTGCGGCCGCCCTGATGGAATACTGCTCGCGCCCCGCTGAAGACACGGTGCTGCTGATCAGTCTGCCCAAGCTCGACGGCAGCGCGCAGAAAACCAAGTGGGGCAAGGCGTTGGTGGAAGGGGCGCAAACCCAGTTCATCCAGATCTGGCCAGTGGACAGCAACCAGTTGCCGCAGTGGATTCGCCAGCGTTTGTCCCAATCGGGGCTGTCGGCGACCCAGGACGCGGTGGAGCTGATCGCCGCCCGGGTCGAAGGCAACTTGCTGGCCGCCGCCCAGGAGATCGAAAAGCTCAAGCTGATGGCCGAAGACGGGCAAATTACCGTCGAGACCGTCCAGGGCGCCGTGGCCGATAGCGCGCGCTTTGATGTGTTCGGGTTGGTAGACGCGATCCTCAATGGCGAACCCGCCCACGCCCTGCGCATGCTCGAAGGCCTGCGCGGCGAAGGCGTCGAGCCACCGGTGATTCTCTGGGCCCTGGCCCGGGAGCTGCGCGTGTTGGCCAATATTGCCCTGCAATACAGCCAGGGCACGCCATTGGACAAGGCCTTCAGCCAAGCCCGACCGCCGGTCTGGGACAAGCGCAAACCGCTGATGAGCAAAGCTCTGCAACGGCACTCGGCGCAACGCTGGGCGCAACTTTTGCTGGAAGCGCAGCGCATCGACGCGCAGATCAAGGGCCAGGCGGCCGGTTCGCCGTGGATGAGCCTGAGCCGTTTGTCGCTGTTGATGGCCGGCCAGCGCCTGACACTGCCAGCAGAATAGTCCTACCTCTCGAAGGGCTTTACAGCAGCGCAACATCGGCAGATGATTTGCACCGCTTGATCCCACCTATCGAGAGTAACGACCATGAGCAAAAAGCCATCCAAGCATGGCCCCAATAAGGCCAAATCCATCATCGCCCAGCCACTGTTCCGCAGCCGTCAAGAACGCGCCGGCAAGGGCAAAGGCAGCTACCGCCGCGAAGCCTTCCAGTCTAATAGCTGGGAGGCTTCTTACTTTCTGGCTGCCTGAAGGCAAGCCCCCCTCTGGCATGATAAGGTCTGCACCTGATTTGTAATCCCTGGACCTGTGCATGCCCTCTAGTCTTTCCCGTCGTTGGCACCTTCGCCAATTGATCGCTGCCTCCAGCCTCATTCTGCTCGTCGCCTGCGCGGAAAAACCCACCGCCGCCGACGCTCAACCCCTGCCCAAGCTCCAGACCGCCCCTGTGGTAGCGCCCGCTGTCGTGGCCCCGCTGGCTGTGGACAATCTGGATATCCAACCGACCCAGACCTTCGCCGAATGGCAGGCGGGCTTCCGTGTGCAAGCCCTGCAGGCCGGCATCACCGCTGCGGTGTTCGACAACGCGTTCGCCAACGTCACCCCGGACATGGCGGTCATCCGCGCCGACCGCAGCCAGCCGGAGTTTTCCCGCCCGGTGTGGGAATACCTCGACGGCGCCCTCTCGCCCCTGCGCGTGCGCAATGGCCAGGCGCTATTGATCAAGTACGCCGACATCCTGCAAAGCATCGAGCAGCGTTATGGCGTCGACCGCCAGGCATTGGTGTCGGTCTGGGGCATGGAGAGCAACTTCGGCCAGTTCCAGGGCAATAACTCGGTGATCCGCTCCCTCGCGACCCTGGCTTACGAAGGCCGTCGCCCGGCATTCGCCCAGGCGCAATTGCTGGCCGCGTTGCAGATCATCCAGCACGGCGACATCCAGGCCGACCAGATGAAAGGCTCCTGGGCCGGCGCCATGGGCCAGACCCAGTTTATCCCGACCACCTACAACACCCACGCCGTGGACTTCGATGGTGACGGTCGCCGCGATATCTGGAACAGCCCGGCCGACGCCCTCGCCTCCACCGCGCACTACCTGCAGAGCTCCGGCTGGCAGAAAGGCCAGCCGTGGGGTTTCGAGGTGAAACAACTGCCGGCGAACTTCGATTACGCCCTGGCCGATGGTGGCATCCGCAAGACGGTTGCCGAGTGGATGAAACTTGGCGTCCAGCTCCCATTTGGCGCAAGCATGCCGCCAAACGTCGACCAACTGTCCGCTGCCCTGCTGCTGCCCGCAGGTTATCGCGGCCCGGCGTTCCTGGTGCTGGATAACTTCCGCGCGATCCTCAAGTACAACAACTCGTCGTCCTACGCCTTGGCGGTCGGCCTGTTGTCGGAACGCTTCGGTGGTGGTGGCGTGATTCGCGGCGACTGGCCAAAGGATGAGCTGCCATTGAGCCGCTCGCAGCGCATCGACCTGCAGACGGCCCTGAGTGCCAATGGCTACGACGCGGGCAACCCGGACGGGATTATCGGCGCCAATACGCGCAAGGCGATTCGTGCGGCGCAGCAAGCGCTGGGTTGGCCGGCGGATGGGTATCCGACTGTGAAGTTGCTGGAGTCGTTGCAGAACCGTTAGATTTGCGTATGACGGCTACCGTCTTCGCGAGCAAGCCCGCTCCCACATCTGACTGCATTCCAAAGTTGGAACTCGGTTGAATGTGGGAGCAGGCTTGCTCGCGAAAGCGGCATCACAGTCAACAGCTATTTAAAGACCACATCCTGCTCCAACACCAACCGCTGCTCCCCCGCATCCAACCGCACCAACGCGCCCATCGGCAGCGTCAGGTTCGGATCGCAATGCCCACTGCGCCAGCCGGACAACACCGGAATGCGCAACGGTTCGAAGGTCTGCTTGAGCAGCCGCTCCAGCGCAACGCCCTCCACGCCCGCGACATCCCCCACCAACACACCGGCCACTTGTGCCAGCTTGCCGGCCAAACGCAGGTGCGTCAGCAGGCGGTCGATGCGGTAGATCGGCTCGTTGACGTCTTCGATCAGCAGGATGATGCCTTCAGCGTCGATCTCAAAGGGCGTGCCCATGACCGCCGCGATCATCGACAGGTTGCCACCCAGCAGACGCCCACAGGCGATGCCAGGCTCAATGGTGGTCAGCGGATAGGCTGCCGGGTGCGCGAGCACGCTCCCGCTACCTAGTTGACCGCGTAGCATGCTGAACAATGAAGACTCGGTAGGTTGTTGCTTGTCACCCAACAGGTCGGCGTTGAGCATCGGACCGTGGAAGGTCACGAAACCGGCGTAACGGCTGATGGCCAGGTGCAACGCGGTGATGTCGCTGTAGCCTACGAAGGGCTTGGGGTTGGCGCGCAGCAGGTCGAAGTCCAGGCTATCGAGCAGGCGTGGCGTGCCGTAGCCGCCACGCAGGCAGAAAATGGCGTCGATGTCAGGGTTGGCAAAGGCGTTGTGCAGGTCGTTGAGACGGGTTTTATCGCTGCCGGCAAGGTAGCCGTCGCGCTCATAGACGCCGGGGAAGATTCGCAGGTCGTAACCGCGAGCGCGCATCCATTGGCCGGCTTTTTCCACGTCCAGGGTGGCGGGGCCGGCGGGGGCGATCAGGGCGATGGTGCCTTCGCTGCGGAGGGCCGGTACTGCAGCGGTCAGTTGAGTCATCCGTGGATCTCATCAGTTGATGGGGCTGCTTCGCAGCCCAGCGGGGCAAGCCCGCTCACCACAGCAAGCCCCACCCATGTCTGGGCTGCGGTACGGTTTACGAAACCAGGCTCGCCTTGACCAGCTTGGCCTGCTCGTCCGCATGGTACGAGGAACGTACCAGCGGGCCCGACGCCACGTTCTTGAAGCCCATCTTGTAACCTTCCTCGGCGAACCAGGCGAAGGTGTCCGGGTGCACGAAACGCTGCACCGGCAAGTGGCTGCGGGACGGTTGCAGGTACTGGCCCAGGGTCAGCATATCGATGTCGTGTTCGCGCATGCGCTTCATGACTTCGATCACTTCCTCGTCGGTCTCGCCCAGGCCCAGCATCAAGCCGGACTTGGTCGGGATGTGCGGCATCATCTGCTTGAATTTCTGCAGCAGGGTCAGCGACCACTGGTAGTCCGAACCCGGACGCGCGGCCTTGTACAGGCGCGGCACGGTTTCCAGGTTGTGGTTGAACACATCCGGCGGCTCGGCGGCGGTGATTTCCAGTGCCACGTCCATGCGACCACGGTAGTCCGGCACCAGGGTTTCAAGCATCACGTTCGGCGACAGCTTGCGGATTTCGCGGATGCAGTCGGCAAAGTGCTGGGCACCACCGTCACGCAGGTCGTCGCGGTCTACCGAGGTGATCACCACGTACTTGAGGCGCAGGTCGGCGATGGCAATGGCCAGGCTTTCCGGCTCGTTGACGTCCAGTGGCTTCGGACGGCCGTGGCCGACGTCGCAGAACGGGCAACGACGGGTGCAGATGTCACCCATGATCATGAAGGTCGCAGTGCCGCCGGAGAAGCACTCGCCCAGGTTCGGGCAGGACGCTTCTTCGCACACGCTGTGCAGCTTGTGTTTGCGCAGCAGCGCCTTGATACGGTCGACTTCCGGCGAAACCGGGATGCGTACGCGGATCCAGTCGGGTTTCTTCGGCAGTTCGGTGGTCGGAATGATCTTCACCGGGATGCGTGCAACCTTCTCGGCGCCGCGCAGCTTGACGCCGGCTTCCACCTTGGCACGCGGGGCCGGGGCCGGACGGTCGGTAACGTCCACCGTCGGGATCATGGTTTGCACTGCATCAGTAGTCATAATCAGTCGATTCCGCCCGTAAGGGTCGTCTGCTCAGCATAGTCGAGGTGTTTGACGAGCTGCGCACGCAGCCGGGCACTCACCTCGGCAAATTTAATCGGTGAAGCATGGTCACTCAGTTGCGTCATCGCCAACCCGGCATAGCCACACGGGTTGATCCGCCGGAACGGGGCCAGGTCCATGTCCACATTCAGGGCCAGGCCATGAAAGGAACAGCCGTGGCGAATCCGCAGCCCCAGTGAGGCGATTTTCGCGCCGTCGACATACACACCCGGTGCATCGGGCTTGGCCGCGGCGGTCACGCCATAACTGGCCAACAGCTCGATCAGGCAAGCCTCCATGCGGCTGACGAGGTCACGCACGCCAAACCCCAGCTTGCGCACGTCCAGCAAGAGGTATGCGACAAGTTGTCCAGGGCCATGGTAAGTCACTTGGCCACCTCGGTCGACCTGCACCACCGGAATATCCCCCGGCAGCAGCAGATGCTCAGCCTTGCCGGCCTGGCCCTGGGTGAAGACCGGCGGGTGTTCCACCAGCCAGATTTCATCGGGGGCCGACGTGCCGCGTTCATTGGTGAACCGCTGCATGGCGTGCCAGACGGGCTCATAGTCCATCCGGCCGAGCTCGCGAAAGCCCAGGATTTGAGACATCACAACACCATGTGCACGAAGCCGGTGGCCCGCAGTTCGCTGTTGATGTTGTAGAGCTGGTCTTGATCAATCGCAACGATGTGCAACTGGATCGTGGTGTATTTGCCGGTCGAGCTGGATCGCTCGTCCACGCGCTGGTCGTTGATCGTTGCGTGCTTGCGCACGATCTCGAGGATCAGGTCTTTACGGCCGACACCGGTATCGCTGATCACCTTGATGGGATAGTCCACCACCGGGAATTCGATCTTTGGCGCCTTTACTTCTTTATCGGTCATGGCGTAACGGCCTCGTAAGCGTAAGCCGTGGCGACGGGCAAAGCCCCGCGTCGGATCAACGCGGGGCTTTGCAGGTGCACACTATCAGTTGAACAAGCTGTAGAAGAATAGACGGATGCTATCCCAGACGCGGCGGAAGATACCACCTTCGTCGACGGCGTCCAGCGCGATCAGGTCGGCGCTGTGCACCACCTTGTCATCCAGCTTCACTTCGACCTTGCCGATCACATCACCCTTGGCGATTGGGGCAACCAATTGCGGGTTCATGGTCATGCTGGCCGCGAGCTTTTTCAGCTGGCCTTTAGGCATGGTCAGGGTCAGGTCGTCGGCCAGGCCGGCTTTGACCTGGGAGGTCGCGCCTTTCCACACCGGCGCGGTCGCCAGCTCAGCACCCTTCTGGTAGAAGGTCTGGGTTTCGAAGAAGCGGAAACCGTAGGTCAGCAGTTTTTGCGTCTCGGCCGCACGGGCCTGCTCGCTGTTGGTGCCGAAGACCACGGCGATCAGGCGTTGGCCGTCACGTACAGCGGACGACACCATGCAGTAGCCGGCTTCGTCGGTGTGGCCGGTTTTCAGACCGTCGACGGTTTTGTCGCGCCACAGCAGCAGGTTACGGTTAGGCTGCTTGATGTTGTTCCAGAAGAATTCCTTCTGGGAGTAGATCGCGTAGTGCACCGGGTCAACGCGGATGATCGCGCGTGCCAGGATCGCCATGTCGTGAGCCGACGAGTAGTGCTCTGGGTTCGGCAGACCGGTCGGGTTCATGAAGTGGCTGTTGGTCATGCCCAGGTCGGCCACGGTTTTGTTCATCATGTCGGCGAACGCGTCTTCGCTACCGGCGATGTGCTCGGACAGGGCCACACTGGCGTCGTTACCCGACTGGATGATGATGCCGTGCAGCAGGTCGCTCACAGTGACTTGCGAACCGACCTTGATGAACATCCGCGAACCGCCGGTACGCCAGGCGTTTTCGCTGACGGTGACCGGGTCGTTTTCGCCGATCTGGCCGCGACGGATTTCCAGGGTCGCGATGTAGGCGGTCATCAGTTTGGTCAGGCTGGCCGGCGGCAGGCGCTGGTCACCGTTGCTCTCGACCAGCACGTTGCCACTGGCGGCATCCATGAGGACCCAGGACTTGGCGGCCAGTTGCGGGGAAGCCGGCACCATTTCAACGGCCCAGGCGGCCGGGGTGATGATCAGCGAAAGAAGCAGGCACGTGCGTTTGGCTAAGGTGGTGATGTTCATCCGTCTCTCGAAATTGCTTATGGAAACTTGCCCTCGCGGGCAAAACTTATTCAGACAGCCCGTTGCCAGACTGTCGCGTGTTCGGTTGCCCGCTCACCCCTTGCCCCTGGGTTTTTATTGTTCAACGAGCCAACAACCAGGGTTCGAGCCCGCGCACGAGCCTGAACCATCAATTCTCTATTATTCGGCAGTGACCACACTGGGTTGCCCCAGGTTGGCCATGCGTACGCTGTTCTGTACCTGTGCCACTTCGCTAGGAGAGCCGATCGGGCCCATACGCACACGGTGCAAGGTCTGCTGGTTACGCACAATGGAGCTGATGAACACCGGCGCGTTGACCATGCCACTGAGCTTGGACCTTAACAGTTCTGCCGCATCCGGGTTGGCGAAAGCGCCGACCTGCAGGTATTGCCCGCCGGCCATCGAAGCGCCAGGCGCGGCATGGGGCACAACCACCGTGTCAGGCGCGTGCTGTGCCGGCGGTGGCGTCCACTGCTCGATCTTGCCGGTAGAGGCGGTCACTTGCGGCTGCTGGGTTTGCGGCTCGTTGAGCATCAACGGCGCAGGTTTGCCACGCTGGGCCCAGTACTGCGCCGGGTCGATACCTTCGACCTTCACGCGTGCGGTGCCGGTTTCGGCGTAACCGAGTTTCTTCGCGGCGGCGTAGGACAAGTCGATGATGCGGTCCGAATAGAACGGTCCACGGTCGTTCACACGCAGGATCACCGTGCGATTGTTGTCCAGGTTGGTCACACGCACATAGCTGGGCAGCGGCAAGGTCTTGTGCGCGGCGCTCATGCCGTACAGGTCATACACTTCGCCGTTGGCGGTGTTCTGGCCGTGGAATTTGGTGCCATACCAGGACGCCGTGCCCGACTGCACGTAGGTCTTGGATTCCTGCAGCGGGAAGTAGCTCTTGCCCAGCACGGTATAGGGGTTGGCCTTGTACGGACCGGTGTGCAGGGTTGGCGTGGCATCCGGGATCTTCGACACGTCGACGTCCCACCACGGCGCGCCGTCTTTGTGCGCGCGGTTGATGTCCAGGCCCGGCTGGGAACGGACGACCGCGCCCCCGGACTTCTGCGCCGGGCCACGGCTGGTGGAGCAACTGACGACCAGCAGGGACAACGCGGCGAACGCCACCAGCTTGAGCGGTTGATTGAACGGCGATGCCCGCATTACTTGTTGCCCCGTGCTTGGACCAGCATGTCTGACAGCTGATGCACGGCCATGGCGTACATCACACTGCGGTTATAACGCGTGATTGCGTAGAAATTCTTCAGGCCCATCCAGTATTCCGGGCCGTTTTCGCCTTCAAGGCGGAACGCCGTGACCGGCATATCATCCGGCAGCGCATTCTGACTCGACCAGCCCAGCGCCCGCAACTCCCCGACCGTCTTGGCCGGCTCGATGCCCTGGGTCAGGCCTTCATCGGCGCGGTCACCGGTGACATCGGCGCGGATCACTACCGGTTCGCCGGCTACCCAGCCGTGGCGCTTGAAGTAGCTGGCCACGCTGCCGATGGCGTCGTCGGGGTTGCTCCAGATATTGATATGCCCGTCGCCGTCAAAGTCCACTGCATAAGCGCGAAAGCTGCTCGGCATGAACTGCGGCAAGCCCATCGCACCGGCGTAGGAGCCTTTGAGGGTCAACGGGTCGACCTGTTCTTCGCGGGCCAACAGCAGGAATTCGCGCAGTTCCTTGCGGAAGAAGTCAGCACGTGGCGGGTAATCGAAGCCCAGGGTCGACAACGCGTCGATCACCCGGTAACTGCCGGTATTGCGCCCGTAAAAAGTTTCGATGCCAATGATCGAGACAATCACCTGGGCCGGTACGCCGTATTCCTGCTCGGCGCGAGCCAGCACCGCTTCGTGCTGGCGCCAGAAGTCCACACCCCGCGCCACGCGGGCGTCGGTGAGGAACATCGGGCGGTATTCCTTCCACTGTTTCACCCGTTCGGCGGGGCGAGAAATGGCGTCGAGGATCGCCTGCTTTTTCTGGGCTTCGCGAAACACACCCATCAGCTGTTCACCGGCGAAACCATAGTCGCGGGTCATTTCACCGACAAACTCGGCGACCTGGGGTGAACCATCGTAGTCACCGGCCTGCGCCTCTTGCGTTGCGCCCAGCAGGCCAATCAGGCCCATCCAGGACGCGTGCCGAGTCGCCCAGCCGCGCATTACTTGCATTGACATCTTCACCTTATTCAAACCTGTGCGATCCATTTGCGATGCGTATGAATCGACATCAAAACCCCAAACGCTGACAGCAATGTCACCAGCGAAGTTCCGCCATAGCTAATGAATGGCAACGGCACCCCCACCACCGGCAACAGGCCACTGACCATACCGATGTTGACGAAAACGTAAACAAAAAAAGTCATGGTCAAGGCACCCGCCAGCAATTTGCCGAACAGTGTCTGCGCTTGCGCAGTGATCACCAGGCCGCGACCAATCAACAGCAAATAGATCAGCAACAGCGCGCAAATGCCCACCAGGCCGAACTCTTCGCCCATTACCGCAATAATGAAGTCGGTGTGGCTCTCGGGCAAAAAGTCCAAGTGCGACTGGGTGCCCAGTAACCAACCCTTACCAAATACTCCGCCGGAACCGATGGCGGCCTTCGACTGGATGATGTTCCAGCCGGTGCCCAGCGGGTCGCTTTCCGGGTCAAGGAAGGTCAGGATCCGTTGCTTCTGGTAGTCGTGCATAAAGAAGAACCACATGGCGATGGCCACGGGCACGGCGGCGGCCAGCACGCTGAGGATCCAGCGCCAGCGCAAACCGCCCATGAACAGCACGAACGCCCCGCCGGCCAGAATCAGCAGCGAGGTGCCGAGGTCCGGCTGGCGCACGATCAGGATGAAGGGTATGCCGATCAGGATCAGGCTGATCCCCACGTGCTTGAGCTGCGGCGGCAAGGTGCGCTTGGACAGGTACCAGGCGATGGTCGCCGGCATCAGAATCTTCATGAACTCCGATGGCTGGAAGCGGATCACCCCCGGAATGTTGATCCAGCGGGTCGCGCCCATGGCGTTGTGGCCCATTACGTCCACTACCACCAGCAGCAACACGCCCGCCACATAACCCAGTGGCACCCAGCGCGCCATGAAGCGCGGTTCCAACTGGGCAATCACCACCATCGACAGCAGGCCCAGGCCGAATGAGGACGCTTGCTTGATCAGCAGGTCCCAGTTTTTGCCACTGGCGGAATACAGGACGAACAGGCTGCCGGCCGCCAGAGTCAGCAGCAGGATCAGCAACGGGCCATCAATGTGCATGCGCTGCAGCAACGTCGCACGGCGACGCATCACATCTTCGCTGGAGAGGATGCGGTCAAAATTACTCTTCACGGGCCGTAACCTCGGTACTTGAAGGGGGGCCGCCATATTCGGGCTTGAGCCTGCCGTCGTCGGCCAACAGCCAGGCGTCCATGATCTGGCGCACCACAGGCGCCGCGACGCCGGAGCCGGACTCGCCGTTCTCGACCATCACCGCTACCACGATTTTCGGGTCATCCGCCGGCGCGAAGCCAACAAACAAGGCGTGGTCTCGGTGGCGTTCCTGGACTTTGGTGCGGTCGTATTTCTCGCCCTGCTTGATCGCCACAACCTGGGCCGTACCGCTCTTGCCGGCAATGCGGTATTGAGCGCCAATCGCGGCCTTGCGCGCAGTACCACGGGCGCCGTGCATCACTTGCTGCATGCCATGGTTGACCTTGGTCCAGTCGGACGGGTCGCGCAGCACGATGTCCGGGATCGGGTTTTCGTCCAAAGGCTTCTCGCCCTCGATGGTCTTGGCCAGGTGTGGACGGTTCCAGATGCCTTTGTTGGCTACCAGTGCCGTGGCCTGGGCCAATTGCAGCGGCGTGGCTTGCATATAGCCCTGGCCGATACCAAGAATCAGGGTTTCACCCGGGAACCACGCCTGGCGGCGAGTCGCGCGCTTCCATTCGCGCGACGGCATCAGGCCAGGCGACTCTTCGAACATGTCCAGGGAGACTTTCTGACCGAGGCCGAATTTGCCCATGTAGGCAGAGAGGCGGTCGATCCCCAGCTTGTGCGCCAGGTCGTAAAAATAGGTGTCGTTGGAGCGCATGATCGCGGTGTCCAAGTCGACATAGCCGTCACCGGTGCGGTTCCAGTTGCGGTATTTGTGATCGTAGTTGGGCAGCATGTAGTAGCCGGGGTCGTAGACTCGGCTGGAGGCCGTGACCACGCCCGCGTCCAACCCCGCAATCGCCACCGCCGGTTTGATCGTCGACCCCGGCGGATACAGGCCACGCAGTACGCGGTTGAACAGCGGGCGGTCGATGGAATCGCGCAACTCGGCGTAGGCCTTGAAGCTGATGCCGGTCACGAACAGGTTGGGGTCAAAGCTTGGCTGGCTGACCATCGCCAGTACTTCGCCGGTCTTCGGGTCCAGCGCCACCACCGCGCCACGACGACCACCCAGGGCCATCTCGGCGGCTTCCTGCAACTTGATGTCCAGGCTCAGCACGATGTCCTTGCCCGGCACCGGGTCGGTACGCTTGAGCACCCGTAGCACGCGGCCACGGGCGTTGGTCTCGACTTCTTCGTAACCCACCTGGCCGTGCAACTCCGGCTCGTAGAAACGCTCGATGCCGGTCTTGCCGATATGGTGGGTACCGCTGTAATTGACCGGATCGAGGGTTTTCAGCTCTTTCTCGTTGATCCGCCCCATGTAGCCGACGGAGTGGGCAAAGTGCGGCCCTTGCGGGTAATGGCGCACCAACTGCGCCACCACTTCCACACCTGGCAAGCGGAACTGGTTCACCGCGATCCGGGCGATCTGCTCTTCGGTCAGCTCAAACAGGATCGGCACCGGCTCGAAAGGTCGGCGCCCCTGTTTCATGCGTTTTTCGAAGATCACCCGATCTTCCGGCGTCAGTTGCAGCACCTCGACGATCACATCGAGGATCTGCTGCCAGTCGCCGGAGCGCTCGCGGGTCATGCTCAGGCTGAAGCTGGGCCGGTTATCCGCCACCACCACGCCATTGCGGTCGAAAATCAGCCCTCGGGTCGGCGGAATCGGCTGCACATGCACCCGGTTGTTTTCCGACAAGGTGGAGTGATAGTCGTACTGGATCACCTGCAGGAAATACAGGCGCGCGATCAGCACGCCCAACAACGCCACCACCATGATTGCGCCAAACACCACGCGAGCGCGTACAAGACGTGCGTCTTTCTCGTGGTCCTTGATGCGGATCGGCTGGGTCATCGGGAGGGGCGCAGATTATTTGTGGTAAGGGTGCCCGGACAGAACTGTCCAGGCGCGATACAGCTGTTCACCGATCAGAATCCGTACCAACGGGTGCGGCAACGTCAGCGCCGACAGCGACCAACGCTGATCCGCCCGCGCACAGACTTCCGGCGCCAGCCCTTCGGGGCCGCCGACCATGAAGTTGACCGTGCGCGAATCCAGGCGCCAGCGATCCAGCTCCACCGCCAATTGCTCGGTGCTCCAGGGTTTGCCGTGCACTTCAAGGGTGACGATGCGCTCGTTGGGGCCGACCTTGGCCAACATGGCTTCGCCTTCCTGACGGATAAAGCGCGCCACATCGGCATTCTTGCCCCGGGTGTTAAGCGGTATTTCCACCAGTTCAAGCGACAGCTCAGCGGGCAGACGCTTGGCATACTCGTGCCAGCCTTCTTCCACCCACTTGGGCATGCGTGAACCGACAGCGATCAGACGCAGGCGCACAGCCGTTCCTTATTCCTGGTCTTTGTTCAGCTTGTCGAAGTGCGCGTGGCCCACTTCCGGGCTGTGGTGCTTGCCATCGGCGGCACGGCTCTGCTCGGCGCCTTTCCACAGACGCTCCAGGTCGTAGAACTGGCGGGCGTTGGAGGTCATCATGTGAACGATCACGTCGTCCATGTCCAGCAGCACCCAGTCGCTGTCGCCCTTGCCTTCTTCACCCAGTGGCTTGACGCCTTGGGCTTTGACGGCTTCGCGGACTTTGTCCAGCATCGCGCCAATCTGGCGGTTCGAAGTACCGGTGGCGATGATCATGTAGTCGGTGATGCTCTGCTTGTCGCGCACGTCCAGCACCTGGATGTCCTGGGCTTTAACGTCTTCCAGGGCAGCCACGGCGACTTTTACCAGCTCTTCGCCAGCCAGTTCTGGGCCAACATGGGCTTCTACCGGCAGCGGCGCGCTTTTGAAGGTGCCTTTGCGCTTAACTTTGCTTACGTCTTTGTTCGTCATATAAAACTCGTTTTGCTCGTATGTTCGGGCGCTCGCTGCACGACATTTCGTGCGTTCAAGCGCGCCTTTTCAGTTCGACGCACGGTAAAGCCCGTGCGCATCGATGTAGGCCAGGACCGCGTCAGGCACCAGGAAACGTACCGACTTACCGCTGGCCAGCAGTTGACGGATCTGGGTGGCGGACACCGCAAGCGGGGTCTGCCAGACGAATGCAATATTCCCGTTCGGCCCGGTCAGGGCCAAGGGGTCACTTACCGACCGCGCAGCCAGCAGGTTGCGCAAGGCATCCGGCGGTTCGCTGTCGGCATCCGGGCGTTGCAAAACCAGGATGTGGCAATGCTGGAGGAGTTCCTCCCAGCGGTGCCAAGAGGGCAGGCCGCAAAATGCGTCCCAGCCCAAAAGCAGAAACAACTGGTCATCTGCGGCCATTTCAGCGCGCATCACTTCCAGGGTATCGACAGTGTAGGACGGTTTGTCACGCTTGAGCTCGTGGTCGTCCACCACCAGCGGCGTTATGCCCTCCACCGCCAGGCGCACCATTTCCAGGCGCTGCTGCGGCGACACTTGCGGCGTATCGCGATGGGGCGGCCGAGCGTTGGGCATCACGCGCAACTCGTCCAGCGCGAGGGCATCCGCGACTTCCAGGGCGCTGCGCAAATGGCCGATGTGCACGGGGTCGAAAGTACCGCCGAGCAACCCGATGCGTTTACCCATCAAGTGCGCACATGACCATCGCCGAACACCACGTACTTCTCGCTGGTCAGGCCTTCCAGGCCAACCGGGCCACGGGCGTGGAGCTTGTCGGTGGAAATACCGATCTCCGCCCCCAGGCCATACTCGAAGCCGTCGGCAAACCGCGTCGAGGCGTTGATCATCACCGAAGCGGAGTCCACTTCGTTGAGGAAACGCCGGGCATCGCTGAAATGCTCGGAGACAATGGCGTCGGTGTGCTTGGAGCCGTAGGTGTTGATGTGTTCGATGGCTTCGTCCAGATCGTCGACCAGCTTGATCGACAGGATCGGCGCCGTGTATTCGGTGTACCAGTCCAGCTCGGTCGCCTCGATCACGTCCGCGCCCAATAGCGCACGGGTACGCTCACAACCGCGCAATTCCACACCTTTGTCCCGGTAGATGGCAGCCAGCGGCGGCAGCACGCGTTCGGCAATGCCTGCGTGCACCAGCAGGGTTTCCATGGTGTTGCACGGGGCGTAACGGTGGGTCTTGGCGTTGTCGGCGATGCGGATCGCCTTGTCGATGTCGGCGGCGATGTCGATATAGACATGGCACACGCCGTCCAGGTGCTTGATCACCGGCACCTTGGCATCACGGCTGACGCGTTCGATCAGGCTCTTGCCACCGCGCGGCACGATCACGTCGACGAACTCCGGCATGGTGATCAGCGCGCCCACGGCGGCACGGTCGGTGGTTTCCACCACTTGCACCACTTCGGCGGGCAACTCGGCCACGGCCAGACCCTGCTGGATGCACGCGGCGATGGCACGGTTGGAATTGATCGCCTCGGAACCGCCACGCAGGATGGTGGCATTGCCGGACTTGAGGCACAGGCTCGCGGCGTCGATGGTCACGTTCGGGCGCGACTCATAAATGATGCCGATCACACCCAGGGGCACGCGCATCTTGCCGACCTGGATGCCAGACGGCAGGTAACGCATATCACGGATTTCACCGATGGGGTCAGGCAGCTTGGCCACCTGACGCAGGCCTTCGATCATGTCGTCGATACGTGCCGGGGTCAGCGCCAGGCGGTCCAGCAGGGCCGGTTCCAGGCCATTGGCGCGGCCGTTGGCCAGGTCTTGCTCGTTGGCGGCGGTGAGCTCGGAGCGCGAAGCATCCAGAGCGTCGGCGGCGGCCAGCAGGGCGCGGTTCTTCTGCGCGGTGCTCGCACGGGCGATCAACCGCGAGGCCTGACGGGCAGCGCGACCCAGGCGGGTCATGTAGTCAAGAACGGACTCAGTCATGGTCAGGGAGTCTTGGCAGGGAGGAAAGCGGCAGATTATAGCTGTGACGCCGCCCGACTGACAGCGGTGAGGGGCGGATGGTCGAAATGAACTGTAAAAACCTGGGGTTCAGCGGTAATTAAGGTGGGAGTTGTTATGATTCCGTCACATTTAGCCGTATTTACCCCTGACTGCCATGCCCAGCCCATCGCCCCAACTCCCCGCCAGCGCCCTGCCCGACAGCTTCTTCGACCGTGACGCGCAAATTCTTGCGCAGGCATTGCTCGGAAAAATCATCCGTCATCGCGTGGGAAAAATCTGGCTTTCGGCGCGAATTATTGAAACCGAAGCCTATTACGTGGCCGAAAAAGGCAGCCACGCCTCATTGGGCTACACAGAAAAGCGTAAGGCTTTGTTTCTAGATGGTGGCCATATCTACATGTACTACGCCCGTGGCGGCGACTCGCTGAACTTCAGCGCCCATGGGCCGGGCAATGCCGTGTTGATCAAATCGGCCTATCCGTGGGTCGATGAATTATCCGGCCCGGCGAGCCTGGCGCAAATGCTGTTGAACAACCCGAATGCCGACGGCAGCCCACGCGCCTCGCAGAAACTCTGCGCCGGCCAGACCCTGTTGTGCAAAGCCTTGGGGCTGAAGGTGCCGTTGTGGGACGCCAAGCGTTTCGATCAGGAACGGCTCTACGTTGAAGACGTGAGCCAGGCCCCGACCCAGATCATCCAGACCACGCGCCTGGGCATTCCCAGCGGGCGTGATGAACACCTGATGTACCGCTTCGTCGATGCGGGCTACGCGCCTTATTGCACGCGGAACCCCTTGCGCCGGGGCCAGGTCGAAGGCCGCGATTATTTTTTGATTTGAGCAGGGAGTGGATTGTATGGGCCAATGGCTCGATAGCATTACCGGTTGGTTGACGCTGAACCCCGAATGGCTGGCAGTGGCGGTGTTTATCGTCGCCTGCGTGGAGTGCCTGGCCATCGCCGGGCTGATCGTGCCAGGCACGGTATTGTTGTTTGCCATTGCCGCCCTCGCCGGCAGCGGTGCGCTGTCACTCAGCGAAACGTTGTTGCTGGGCTTCCTCGGCGGGTTATTGGGTGACGCGGTTTCCTACTTCCTGGGCCGACATTTCCATCAGAACATCCGGCGCTTACCCGGCTTGCGCCACCACCCAGAATGGATGAACAGCGCCGAAACCTACTTCCACAAGTACGGCATCGCCAGCCTGTTGGTCGGCCGCTTCATCGGCCCGCTGCGCCCCATGCTGCCGATGGTGGCCGGGATGTGCGACATGCCCTTCCCACGCTTTGCGATTGTCAGCGTCGTCGCGGCGGCGGGTTGGTCGGTGGCGTATCTGCTGCCAGGCTGGGCAACCGGCGCCGCTTTCCGCCTGCCATTGCCCGAAGGTTTCTGGCCTGAAGCGGCAGTGGTTGCGGGATGCCTTGCGGTCGTGATCGGGCTGAGCTTGAACAGCAGCCTGCGCGGCCATCGTCGCGCCACCTTGTGGATCGGCTGCGCCAGCCTGACGGTATTGATCGCCTTGTTTATCGGCTACCCCCACCTCAATGACTTCGACCAGGGCCTGAGCGCCCTGGTGCAGGAACACCGCAGCCCGTGGCTGGACGAGGTGATGGTGCGCATCACCCAGTTGGGCGAATTCAAGAAGATGTTCTTCGCCAGCGCCGTGTTCACTGGCCTGCTGCTACTGGCGCGGCAATGGCGCCATGCCGTGTTTGTCGGCGCAACGCTGGCCGGGGCTGCGGTGATCAACACCGGGACCAAGTTGTTTTTCGCACGCGGCCGCCCGGAAATCCTGACAGACCCACTGACCAGTTTCAGCATGCCCAGCGGCCATGCGTCCGGTGCGTTCGCGTTTTTCCTGGCGCTGGCGATCCTGGCTGGTCGCGGGCAACCCGTGCGGTTGCGCCTGACCTGGATGCTGCTGGGCTGTATTCCTGCCGCGTTCATTGCGCTATCGCGGGTCTACCTCGGCGCCCATTGGCCCACGGACATCCTGGCCGGCACGCTGCTGGCAATGACAGTGTGCGCGTTCAGCCTGGGCATCACCCAGTACCGCAGCCCGCTACCGGCCATGTCGCAAAAAACCTGGTGGCTGTTGCTGCCGGCACTGGTCGCGGTGCTGAGTTTCATCGCGCTCACCGGCACGCCCCACGCCCTGCTGCGCTATGCCTACTGAGTGAACAGTTCGCCCTGCAACTCGTCGAGCAGCATCTGGATCGCGTCCAGGCGCTGTTGCGGGTCGTCGAGTTGCAGCAGGTCGATCTTGTCGGCCTCGGTAAAGGGCAGCAGATACGCCAACTGATTGCCCAAGGCTTGCTGGCCGTCGGCGTGGGCGTCCATGTCCAGCGAGGCCACCATGGGGTGCTCGGCCAATGCCTGGAGCAGCGCCAGCAGGTCGGCGTCTTCCTCTTCCAAGGGTTGGTCCGGCAGCTCTTCAAGCCACTGCACTTCAGCCACCAACAATTGGTCCTTTTGCACGCCAGCGTCCCGTACGCGGAAGCGGCGCCCGCCCTCGACGCGAATCCCCAGCAGGCCGTTGTCCTGTTGCTTGAAGTCGCGGATCAGCGCTTCACAGCCGATCAATGCGTAGCCATCCGGCGCCGTGCCCACCTCCTGGCCGTCAAGAATGCACACCACGCCGAAGCTTTCGCCTTTTTTCATGCAACGGGCGACCATGTCCAGGTAGCGCGCCTCGAACAGTTGCAGATCGAGGGTGCAGCCAGGGAACAGCACGGTATTGAGCGGGAACAGCGCCAGACTCATAAAGGTTTCCTTAAACCCGGTTTAAACGATCACCGACACGGCCAGCGGCAGGAATACCGCCGTGGCCACGCCCATCAGACTCATCGCCAGCGCTGCAAAGGCGCCGCATTCTTCGCTTTCCTGCAGGGCCACCGACGTGCCGACGGCGTGGGCCGTCATGCCCAGCGCCATGCCACGCGCCTCGGGGCTGTGCACACCCAGGCGCGACAAATAGGCCGGGCCGATCATCGCGCCGACCACCCCGGTGATCAACACAAACACCGCCGCCAGGGCCGCCACGCCACCGATCTGCTCGGCCACCAGCATGGCGATCGGCGAGGTCACCGACTTGGGCGCCATGGTCATCAACATCATGTGTTCGGCACCGAACCACCAACCCAGCAGCACACACAGGCCGGTGGCGAGGACCCCACCTATCACCAGCGTAGTAAAAATCGGCCAGAACAATTGGCGAATGCGCCGCAGGTTCAGGTAAAGCGGCACGGCCAGCGCTACGGTGGCCGGGCCGAGCAGGATGCCCATGATCTCGGTGCTCTTGCGGTACTCGGCGTAGCTCAGGCCGCAGGTGATCAGCACGCCGATCACCAGCAGCATGGACACCAGCACCGGCTGCAGGAAGATCCAGCGGGTTTTCTCGAACCCTGCCAGTACCAGTTGATAAGCGCCAAGGGTGATGCCGATGCCGAACAACGGGTGATGAATGACTGCCGTCCACGCGCCCTGCCAGTCGAAGATCATTGATCCTTCTCCTTGCGCTTGACCATCTGCTGCATCAGCACACCGACGAAGCCCATGGCAATCACCAGCGACAGCACCAGCGCGCCGACAATGGCCCAGAAATCCGCGGCAATGTCCTTGGCATACACCATCACCCCTACCGCTGGCGGCACCAGCAGCAACGGCAAGTAACGCAATAGGCTGCTGGCCGCCAGGCTCAAGGGCTCGCCGACCTCGCCCTTCCAGATCAGGAAACCCAGCATCAGCAGCAGGCCGATGATCGGCCCCGGCAGCACCGGCAACAGCAAATGATTGATCGCCGTGCCGATCAGTTGAAACAGCACCAGCCAGGTCAGGCCACGTAACAGCATCCGTTCTTCCCCCTCAAGACTCGCCCGCATTATAAGCACGCCCGCCCTATGCACCGGCATTCGCCAAAAGCATGGTGGGTTGACCGAGCCGATTGGCCATGATGATCTACATTGGTTCTCTGTAACCCATAAAAAACCAGACGTTGTACACAGCGTGATGAACCAAGGAGAGACGCAATGCCCTATGTACCCGTAGCGCAGCTCAAAGATTATGTCGGCAAGGAACTGGGACGTTCCGAATGGCTCACCATCGACCAGGCGCGTATCAACCTGTTCGCCGAGGCCACTGGCGATCATCAGTTCATCCACGTCGACCCGGTCAAGGCCGCGCAGACGCCGTTCGGCAGCACTATCGCCCACGGTTTCCTGTCGCTGTCGCTGATGCCCAAGCTGATGGAAGACCTGCTGATCGTGCCCGAAGGCCTGAAGATGGCGGTCAACTATGGGCTGGACAGCGTGCGTTTCATCCAGCCGGTCAAGGTCAACTCCAAGGTGCGCCTGAACGTGACGCTCAATGACGTCACCGAGAAAAAACCCGGCCAATGGCTGCTCAAGGCCACTGCCACCCTGGAAATCGAAGGCCAGGAAAAACCGGCTTACATTGCCGAGTCGTTGTCGCTCTACTTCGTGTAAGCCCGCGCCTGTGGTGGGGATATAAACCTCACCACAGTGTATGTAAATTTATGTATGAAACTCGCAGCTGCGGCATACTCGGCGCTCAATTATCCGGATCCCGCTATGCGCCCACTCGCCCCCCTCGCCCTTGCCCTGTTGCTCACCGCTTGCGGAGACGGCGAATCGCTGTTGCCGCCCGATGCGCGCCTGCCCGACGGCGGCCGTTACCGGGGCGACGTGGTCGATGGCTTGCTGCAAGGCCAGGGCCGCGTGGACTACCCCAACGGCAGCTGGTACGCCGGCCAGTTCGACAAAGGCCAGTGGCACGGTCAGGGCGAGTGGCATGGCAGCAACGGCGAAGTCTATAAAGGCCAGTTCCAACAGGGCCTGTTCGACGGCCAAGGCAGCTTGACCACGGCGGGCAGCCACTATGTCGGCGGCTTCAAAAATGGTCGACGCAATGGCGAAGGCACCCTCAAAGAGGGGCAGATGACCTATCGCGGCGAGTTCAAGGACGACCAGTATTCCGGCCTCGGCCGCCTGGAGCTGGCCGACGGCAGCCAATACCAGGGCCAGTTCGCCCACGGCAAGCCGAATGGCGAAGGCCAGCGCAACGACGACAGCGGCAACCAGTTCAGCGGTCATTTCGTTGATGGCCAGCTGGAAGGCAATGGCACGTTCAACAGCGCCGATGGCGACATCTATGTCGGCCAGTTCAAACAGAACCAACTGAACGGCAAGGGCCGCTACGAGAACGCCGACGGCGACGTGTGGATCGGCCAGTTCAAGGAAGGCGCGCTCACCGGCAAGGGCGAATTGATCGGCGTCGACGGCAGCCACTACGTCGGCCAGTTCAGCGATTGGCGTTTCACCGGCGAAGGCCGCCTGAACCTCACCGACGGCAGCTTCTATATCGGCGGTTTCGACAGCGACAGCTATCAAGGCAAAGGCACCCTGGTGCTCACCGACGGTACTGTACAGGCCGGCACCTGGGTCAACGGCATGCGTGTGCGGGACGCCGACGGCAAACTGCTGCCCGACCCGTTGGAAATCGGCGTGTTGGCTCAGGGTCGCCTGCTCGACGCCGCCCTCGCCGCCGTGCCCGCCTCCACCCCTGCCGTGGAGCTGTACACCCTGGCCGTGGCTGGCGATGGCAAGCAGAGCGTGTTCCTGCGCGAAGCCGATTACGTCAGCAACATGCTCGCCACCCGTTTCGGTGCACGCGGGCAGATTCGCCTGGTCAACCACCGCGACCACATTGCCGACCGCCCGCTGGCCACTCGCGAAAGCCTGCGCCGCGCCGTGCAGACCCTGGCCGACCGCACCGGCCCGGAAGACCTGGTGTTTATCTACATGACCAGCCACGGCACCCACGAACACGAACTGGTGCTCGACCAACCGCGCATGGAGCTGGCCGACCTGCCCGCCGATGAGCTGGCCGCCGTGCTGGCACCACTGAAGAACCGCGACAAGATCGTGGTGATCTCGGCCTGCTACTCCGGTGGTTTCATCCCGGCCCTGAAGGACGAGCGCACCCTGATCATGACCGCTTCCCGCGCCGATCGCGTGTCCTTCGGCTGCTCCGAAGAAGCCGACTTCACCTACTTCGGCGACGCCCTCTTCGCCCAAGCCTTCAACCAGACCGACGACTTGCAGCAAGCCTTCAAGCTGGCACAGCTGCATGTGGCCGAACGCGAGCAGGCGGACAACTTCGAAGCCTCCGAACCGCAGATCTGGGCCCCCAAGGGTGTGATCGCCCATTGGCAATTATTACGCAAACAGCAGGCACGAAAGGCGCTCGAAAGCGTCTCAATGAATAGCAAGGAAGCCAAAGGCAACTAAGCTGAACTGTGTAACAAGGGGGAAACACCATGTACCTGACGCCTCAGCATATCTTGCTCGCCGGAGCCACCGGCCTTACCGGCGAACACCTGCTCGATCGCCTGCTCAACGAACCCACCGTGACCCGCGTGCTCGCGCCCAGCCGCAAGCCACTGGCCGAACACCCGCACCTGGAAAACCCGGTGGGCGACCCGGCGGTGTTCCTGCCGCAGCTGAGTGGCCAGGTGGACCTGGCCTTCTGCTGCCTGGGCACCACCATCAAACAGGCGGGGTCCGAAGCGGCGTTTCGCGCCGTCGATCTGGACATGGTCGTGGCCTTCGCCAAGCGTGCGCGGGAAATGGGCGCACGCCACCTGATCGTGATCAGCGCGATTGGCGCCGATCCAAAATCCTCGATATTCTACAACCGCGTCAAAGGGGAAATGGAAGAAGCACTCAAAGCCCAAGGCTGGCCACAACTGACCATCGTGCGGCCGTCGTTGCTATTGGGGGAACGGCTGGAGCCGCGTTTGGCGGAGCAACTGGCCGGGCCGTTGTCGCGGCTGATTCCGGGCAAATACCACGGCATTGAAGTGTGCGAGCTGGCCCGGGCCATGTGGCGCCTGGCGCTGGAAGAGCAGGACGGGGTGCGGGTGGTGGAGTCGGATGAGCTGCGCAAACTCGGTAAATAACCCAATTTAGCGGCCTGACAGAGATCCAAATGTGGGAGCGGGCTTGCTCGCGAAAGCGGTGGATCAGTCAACCTATGCATCGATTGAAATAACGCCTTCGCGAGCAAGCCCGCTCCCACATTGGTTTTGTGTTGCGGTTAAAGACCGCCTGTGGCGTTGAATCCTACGCCCAACACCGTCAACACCGACAGCGGCAACAATAAGGTATCAAGCAAGGCACTCGCCGGCAGGTCTACCCCCGGATAAGCCGGCGCCTCGGCACCAAACCTGTCCTTGGCGCAGCAACCGCCATTCATTGCATACAAATCCAACCGCGTACCGGCATACACCACCGGCGCGCCAGGTTGCGCCGCGTCCAACGTGCGCGCGGTGGCGCAGCCTGTCAGTTGCAGCGCCAGCAGGATCAGCAGCGCCTTATTCATCGCTGCTCAGATGGTGCTCGCCCCAGCGCGGCAGCATGTCTTGGGGAATATTCAGCAGGTTGAGAATGCGCGCCACCACAAAATCCACCAGGTCATCGATGGTCTGCGGCTGGTGATAGAAACCCGGCGAGGCCGGCAAAATCGTCACGCCCATGTTCGACAGCTTGAGCATGTGTTCCAGATGAATGCTCGAATACGGCGCTTCACGGGGCACCAGGATCAACTGGCGACGCTCCTTCAGGGTCACGTCCGCTGCGCGCTCGATCAGGTTGTTGCAGGCTCCCGTAGCAATGGCCGACAGGGTGCCGGTGGAACACGGCACCACCACCATCGCCGCCGGCGCACCCGAACCAGACGCCACGGGCGACATCCAGTCCTCTTTGCCGTAGACCTTGATCTGCCCCGCCGCCGCACCGGTGTATTCGGTGAGGAAGGCCTGCATCATCTGCACCTTGGGCGGCAGCGCCACGTCGGTCTCGGTGGCCATCACCAGCTGCGCCGCCTTGGAGATCAGGAAGTGCACCTCACGGTCTTCGCGCACCAGGCAATCGAGCAGGCGCAAACCATAAGGCGCACCGGAGGCGCCCGTCATCGCCAGCGTGACGCGTTCCGGGCCACTCATTTCAGCGCCTCGGCCAGTTTGCCGTGCAGGCCGCCAAAGCCGCCGTTGCTCATGACCACCACGTGGGTGCCCGGCTTGGCCTGATGCTTGACGTGTTCGATGATGCCTTCGATGGAGTCACACACAGTTGAAGGCACGGTGCACAGCGCTGCGATTCCCGGCAGGTCCCAGCCGAGGTTGGCCGGTGCGTACCAGACCACCTGGTCGGCATCGTTGACGCTTTCCGGCAGGCCATCGCGGTGGGCACCCAGCTTCATGGAGTTGGAACGCGGCTCGACAATCGCAATGATCGGCGCATCGCCGACACGCTTGCGCAGGCCGTCCAACGTAGTCGCAATGGCCGTCGGGTGGTGGGCAAAGTCGTCGTAGATGGTAATCCCATTCACGTCGGCGACTTTTTCCATGCGGCGCTTCACGCTTTTGAAGGCGCTCAACGCGGCAATGCCCATGGACGGCACCACGCCTACATGCCGAGCAGCCGCCAGGGTGACCAAGGCGTTGGCGACGTTGTGCTGGCCGGTCATGTCCCACTCGACGACGCCCTGGGCCTCGCCTTCGAACAGCACTTCAAATCTGGAACCGTCTTCACTGAGCAGCTTGACCTGCCACTGCCCACCCACGCCGGTGGTTTGCACCGGGGTCCAGCAGCCCATCTCGATCACACGCTGCAAGGCGGGTTCGGTGGTCGGGTGGATCACCAGGCCTTCGCTTGGAATAGTGCGAACCAAGTGATGGAACTGACGCTCGATAGCCGGCAGATCAGGGAAGATGTCGGCGTGATCGAACTCCAGGTTGTTCAGGATCGCCGTGCGTGGGCGGTAGTGAACGAACTTGGAGCGTTTGTCGAAGAAGGCGCTGTCGTATTCATCCGCCTCGATCACGAAGAACGGCGTATCGCCGAGGCGCGCCGACACCGAGAAATTCTGCGGCACGCCGCCGATCAGGAAGCCCGGGCTCATGCCCGCATGTTCCAGCACCCAGGCCAGCATGCTGCTGGTGGTGGTCTTGCCATGAGTGCCAGCAACCGCGAGTACCCAACGGCCTTGCAGCACATGGTCGGCCAGCCATTGCGGGCCGGACACATAAGGCAAACCTTTATTGAGTACGTATTCGACCGCCGGGTTGCCACGGGACATGGCATTGCCGATCACCACCAGGTCCGGGACCGGGTCGAATTGCGACGGGTCGTAGCCTTGGGTCAGCTCGATGCCCTGGGCCTCGAGTTGCGTGCTCATGGGCGGATAGACGTTGGCGTCGGAGCCTGTCACGTGATGGCCCAGCTCTTTGGCCAGAACCGCCATCGAGCCCATGAACGTGCCGCAAATACCGAGAATATGAATGTGCATAGTCGACCTCGTAAAACATCGAGGCAGGTTAGCGCAGGGGGGCGAAAATCGCACCCTTTAGCTGAGGGTGTGACGTGCGATGCCGTGCCGGCGCAGCTTTCTATACAGCGTGTTGCGGCTGACGCCCAGTTGCTCTGCCGTGTGCGTCATGTGCCAGCGCTGCTGCTGCAACGCGGCGAGCAAGGCCAGGCGCTCGGCGTCTTCCAGCGGCGATTCCAACGGTTTGGCCTGCGCGACCGGCACGGGCCGGGCCTGACGGATCTGCGCGGGCAAATCCTCCAGGCCGACACGCCCTCCATCACACAGCGCCACCAGGGTGCGCAGTACCGTGCGCAACTGGCGGACGTTACCCGGCCAGGCAAACGCCAACAACGCCCCACGCGCCGATGGGTCGAGAGCCACCGACTCACCATTGGCCTCCTGGGCCAGCAGGAAATCCAATAACTGGGACTTATCGCTACGCTCGCGCAACGGCGGCAAGCCGACTTCCAGGCCATTGAGCCGGTAATACAAATCTTCGCGGAAGCTGCCGTCCTGCACGCGCTCCAGTAGATTGCGGTGGGTTGCGCTGATAATTCGCACATTCACCGCCTGGGGCTCGCCGCCGAGCGGCACCACCAGCCGATCCTCCAGTACCCTTAATAGTCGGGTTTGCAGCGCCAGGGGCATGTCGCCGATTTCATCGAGGAACAGGGTGCCGCCGTCGGCTTGCTGCAACTTGCCTTGCATGCCTTCTTTGCGCGCCCCGGTAAAGCTGCCGCCGCGATAGCCGAACAGCTCGCTCTCGATCAGGCTTTCCGGGATGGCGGCGCAGTTGAGCGCGACGAACGCCTTGTCGGCGCGCTGGCTGGCCAGGTGCACGGCCTTGGCGAAGGCCTCTTTGCCGGAACCGGTTTCGCCATTGATCAACAGCGGCACATCACGCTCGAATACCCGCAGCGCCTTGCGAAAGTCCTGTTGCAACGCGGGATCGCCCAGGCAGATGCCGGGCAACGGAGCCGGCTCGGGCTTGATGAACGGCGCCGGCGCGCTGCGCACTTGCCCACGCAATGCGGCAAACAGTTGTCGACCATCGCGGGTGCGCAGCGGCCAACTGGCCGTGGCATTGGCGCTGGCGCGGCCGAATAATTGATCCAGGGAACAGTCGAAAAACGCTTCCACCGGCTGCCCCAACAAGCCGCCGCGCACCTGGCCCAACAGGTTCAACGCGCTCTGGTTGACCGCACAGATGCGCCCTTCTCCGTCAAAGGCCAGCAACCCTTCGCTGAACAGCCCCACCGACTCGGCCTGCAAGTGAAAACGCAGCAGCCAGTGGTTCTCGAAATGACGCAGGAAGTAGCAACTCTCGATCATCTTCGCCGACAGGTTCACCAGCGCCATCGTGTGAAACTGGCTCTGGCGCGACACCGCTTCCCGCGCGGAGGACACATCCAGCACCGCCAGCAGATCCCCATGGGGATCGAACACCGGGCTCGCCGAGCAGGTCAGCCCGGTATGCCGGCCACGAAAGTGTTCATCACGATGAATGGTCAGGGATTGGCGTTCCACCAGGCAGGTACCGATGCCGTTGGTGCCCTCGCAGGCCTCGCTCCAATCCGCGCCCAGCCACAACCCGGCGCGCTCGAAGATCTTGCGCTCGGACGGCGCGGTGACACAGTTGAGGATCACGCCGCGTGCATCCGTGAGCAACACCGCATGGCCGGCGCCCGAGAGCTGCTGATGCAGGCTGTTCATCTCGTTGCCGGCGATGTGCAGCACTTGTTGCAGGCGCTCGCGGCTTTCCAGCAAGCGACCATGTTCAAGCACAGTCGGTGCAATGGTTTGCGCAGGGTCGAGGTGGTAGTCCTCCAGACAACGCAGCCAGGAGCGGGCGATGGACGGATCGCTGGACGGGTCGCGGCCATGCGCCACGGTGAGGACTTGCTGGGCATGCCGGCTGAAATGATCGTTGTGCATTTCTTATTATTCTCCCTGCGTGAGAACCACCAGCATCCCCCAGCCTTCCAGGCAATGCAATCCCGCTGCGACTCACCGGTCACAGGCTGTACCGTTTGTGGCACAAACTGTCACACCGGGTGTATCGAGCCTGCTACAGCAACGCCTTGCTACAAAGCCTAAGCCCTTGATTTGCCTGGCCAGCAAGGCGGTGGCCCAACCTTTGCTCTACGCTTTATCAAGCGCTTGCTGCGCTGCGCTCCCAATAAACATAAAAGCCAGGAGATACCCGCCATGCGTTACGCACACCCCGGTACTGAAGGCGCCATCGTTTCGTTCAAGGCCAAGTACGGCAACTACATCGGTGGCGAGTTCGTTGCGCCGGTCGATGGCAACTATTTCACCAACACCTCGCCGGTCAACGGCAAGGCAATTGCCGAATTCCCGCGCTCCACCGCCAAAGACATCGACAAGGCCCTGGACGCCGCCCATGCCGCCGCCGACGCCTGGGGCAAGACCTCGGCCCAGGATCGCTCGCTGGTCCTGCTGAAAATCGCCGACCGCATCGAACAGAACCTCGAACTGCTGGCCATCACCGAAACCTGGGACAACGGCAAGGCCGTGCGTGAAACCCTCAACGCCGACATCCCACTGGCCGCCGACCACTTCCGCTACTTCGCTGGCTGCATCCGCGCCCAGGAAGGCACCAGCGCCGAAATCAACGAACACACGGCGTCGTACCACTTCCATGAACCGCTGGGCGTGGTCGGCCAGATCATCCCGTGGAACTTCCCGATCCTGATGGCGGCGTGGAAACTCGCCCCGGCCCTGGCCGCCGGTAACTGCGTGGTACTCAAGCCCGCCGAGCAAACCCCGCTGGGCATCACCGTGTTGCTGGAGGTGATCGGTGACCTGTTGCCACCTGGCGTGTTGAACGTGGTTCAAGGCTTCGGCAAAGAAGCCGGCGAAGCCCTGGCCACCAGCAAGCGCATCGCCAAGATTGCCTTCACAGGCTCGACGCCCGTGGGCTCGCACATCATGCATGCGGCGGCCGAGAACATCATTCCGTCGACCGTGGAATTGGGCGGCAAGTCGCCGAACATCTTCTTCGCCGACATCATGAAAGCCGAGCCGTCCTTTATTGAGAAAGCCGCCGAAGGGTTGGTGCTGGCGTTCTTCAACCAAGGCGAAGTGTGCACCTGCCCTTCCCGTGCGCTGGTGGAAGAGTCGATCTACGACGACTTCATGAAAGTCGTGATGAAGAAAATCGAGTCGATCAAACGCGGCGACCCGCTGGACACCGACACCATGGTCGGCGCCCAGGCGTCCGAGCAGCAATTCGACAAGATCCTGTCCTACCTGGAAATCGCCAAGGGCGAAGGCGCGCAACTGCTGACCGGCGGCAAAGTCGAGAAGCTCACCGGTGACATGGCCGGCGGCTATTACATCCAGCCGACCCTGCTCAAGGGCACCAACGAAATGCGCGTATTCCAGGAAGAAATCTTCGGCCCGGTGGTGAGCATCACCACCTTCAAGGACGAAGCCGAAGCCCTGGCGATCGCTAACGACACCGAGTTCGGCCTGGGCGCCGGCGTGTGGACCCGCGACATCAACCGCGCCTACCGCATGGGCCGCGCGATCAAGGCGGGCCGCGTGTGGACCAACTGCTACCACCTGTACCCGGCGCACGCCGCGTTTGGTGGTTACAAAAAGTCCGGCGTGGGGCGTGAAACGCACAAGATGATGTTGGATCACTACCAGCAGACTAAAAACTTGCTGGTAAGTTACGACATTAATCCATTGGGCTTCTTCTAACTGACACCCCGCTCCCACATTTAGATCTTCATAAGTACTTGCGAATTGCATTCGGCACAAAGAGGCCGAGTTAAAACAATAACAACGGAAGGTACTTTCCCATGTCTAGCGAACCTACAAGTTCATCTGTCGACTTCGAAAAAGTCGACTCCCAATACTTCCAACAACGCGAATTGAAAAAAGGTGCCGCCGGCTGGGTACTGCTGGTCGGCCTTGGCGTTGCCTACGTGATCTCCGGCGACTACGCCGGTTGGAACTTCGGCCTGGCCCAGGGTGGCTGGGGCGGGATGTTCCTTGCCACCTTGTTGATGGCCACCATGTACCTGTGCATGTGTTTTTCCCTGGCCGAACTGTCTTCCATGATTCCTACCGCTGGCGGCGGCTACGGTTTTGCGCGCAGCGCCTTTGGCCCTTGGGGCGGGTTTCTCACGGGCACCGCCATCCTGATCGAATACGCCATCGCCCCTGCCGCCATCGCGGTGTTTATCGGCGCGTATTGCGAGTCGCTGTTCGGCATCGGCGGCTGGATGATTTACCTGGCGTTCTACATCATCTTTATTGGCATCCACATCTTTGGCGTGGGGGAAGCCCTGAAGTTGATGTTCGTTATTACCGCCGTGGCTGCAATCGCGCTGGGTGTGTTTCTGGTGGCGATGGTGCCGCACTTCAATGTCGCCAACCTGCTGGATATTCCGGTGACTGAAGCCATGGGCGCCAGCACCTTCCTGCCGTTCGGCTACGTGGGTGTGTGGGCCGCAATTCCTTATGCCATCTGGTTCTTCCTGGCCGTAGAGGGTGTGCCCCTGGCCGCCGAAGAAACCAAGAACCCGAAACGCGACCTGCCGCGTGGCCTGATCGGCGCCATTGTGGTGCTGACCAGTTTTGCCCTGTTGATCCTGGTGATCGCACCGGGCGGCGCCGGCACTTACGCATTGATCAAATCCGGCAACCCGCTGGTTGAAGCATTGGCGCTGTCCTACGGCGGTTCCACCTGGATGGGCAGCTTCGTAAACCTGGTGGGGCTTGCTGGCCTGATCGCGAGCTTTTTCTCGATCATATACGCCTATTCGCGGCAGATCTTCGCACTGTCCCGTGCTGGCTACCTGCCGCGCAAACTGTCCCAGACCAACAAGAGCAAGGCACCCGTGTTGGCCTTGGTGATCCCCGGCATCATCGGCTTCGGCTTGTCGCTGACCGGCCAGGGTGACCTGCTGATTCTGGTGGCGGTGTTTGGCGCAACCATTTCCTACGTGCTGATGATGGCCGCGCACATCACCCTGCGCATCCGTCGCCCCAAAATGGACCGTCCGTACCGCACGCCGGGCGGTATCTTCACCTCCGGCGTTGCGCTGGTGCTGGCCTGTGTGGCCGTGGTGGCGGGCTTTCTGGTGGATCCGCGGGTGGTGATTGGCGCCGCGATCATCTATGGAGTATTAATTGCTTACTTTGCTTTCTACAGCCGGCATCACTTGGTAGCAGGCACGCCCGAAGAGGAATTCGCGGCGATCCAGGCCGCAGAGGCCGCCCTGCACTAACTGCCGTAAACCTCGACGCGGGCAGTTGCTCGCGTCGCCAAGGAGACACTGTATGGCAAGCTTTTCCCACGCGGTGGGTGCACAAACCTACCGCTTCGACAGCCTCAAGGACGTGATGGCCAAGGCCAGCCCCGCACGCTCCGGGGACTTCCTCGCCGGCGTCGCCGCACAGAACGACGGTGAGCGCGTGGCGGCGCAGATGGCATTGGCAAATATCCCGTTGAAGCATTTCCTGCAAGAAGTGTTGATCCCCTACGAAAGCGACGAAGTCACCCGCCTGATCATCGACACCCACGATAAACAGGCGTTTGCCGCCGTCAGCCACCTGACCGTCGGCGGTCTGCGTGACTGGCTGCTCAGCGATGCGGCCGACGAACATTCCCTACGCGCCTTGGCGCCAGGTCTGACACCAGAGATGGCCGCCGCCGTGTCCAAGATCATGCGCGTGCAGGACCTGGTACTGGTGGCGCAGAAGATCCGCGTGGTTACGCAATTTCGCGGCACTATGGGCCTGCGCGGGCGTTTATCCACACGCCTGCAACCGAACCATCCGACAGACGAGCCGGCGGGTATCGCCGCGAGTATTTTGGATGGGCTGTTGTACGGCAATGGCGACGCGATGATCGGCATCAACCCGGCCACCGACAGCATCGCCTCGATCTGCGCCATGCTGGAGATGCTCGACGCGATCATCCAGCGCTACGAGATTCCGACCCAGGCCTGCGTGCTGACCCACGTCACCACCTCCATCGAGGCCATCAACCGTGGCGTGCCACTGGACCTGGTGTTCCAGTCGATCGCAGGCACCGAGGCGGCCAACGCCAGTTTCGGCATCAGCCTGAGCGTGCTGCAGGAAGGTTATGAAGCAGGGTTGAGCCTCAATCGCGGCACCTTGGGCCAGAATTTGATGTATTTCGAGACCGGCCAAGGCAGCGCCTTGTCGGCCAACGCGCACTTTGGCGTCGACCAACAAACCTGCGAGACCCGCGCCTACGCGGTAGCCCGACATTTCAAGCCGTTTCTGGTGAATACCGTCGTAGGATTTATCGGTCCGGAGTACCTGTACAACGGCAAGCAGATCATCCGCGCCGGCCTCGAAGACCACTTCTGCGGCAAGCTGCTCGGCGTGCCCATGGGTTGCGACATCTGCTACACCAACCACGCCGAAGCCGACCAGGACGACATGGACACCCTGCTGACCCTGCTGGGCGTGGCCGGGATCAACTTCATCATGGGCATCCCCGGTTCCGACGACATCATGCTCAATTACCAGACCACCTCGTTCCACGACGCGCTCTATGCCCGGCAAACATTGGGTTTAAAACCGGCGCCGGAATTCGAACAGTGGCTGGCAAAAATGGGCATCTTCACGCAAGCCGACGGCAAGGTGCACTTCGGCAACAGCCTGCCACCGGCCTTTCGCCAAGCCTTGGCGCAACTGGGATGAAGGAGCCGCCTGTGCAACTCGACCTGCCTGACAACCCCTGGCTGGAACTGCGCCGCCTGACCCCGGCGCGCATTGCCCTGGGCCGAACCGGCACCAGCATTCCCACCAACGCGCAGCTGGACTTTCAATTTGCCCACGCCCAGGCGCGCGACGCGGTGCATTTGCCCTTTGACCACGCGGGCCTCAGCAGCCAGCTGGCCGAACGCGGGCGTGACACACTGTTGCTGCACAGCGCGGCTGCCGACCGCCACAGCTACCTGCAACGCCCGGACCTGGGGCGGCGTCTGAGTGATGAATCCGCCCAAGCGCTGCGCGATCACGCATCGGCCAATCCCGGCGGCGTCGACTTGGCCGTGGTGGTGGCCGATGGCTTATCCGCGCTGGCCGTGCATAAACACACCTTGCCGTTTCTGACGCGCATGGAGGAACAGACCCACGCTGAAGGCTGGTCGTTGTCGCCGGTCATTCTGGTGGAACAAGGCCGCGTCGCTGTGGCGGATGAAATCGGGCAATTGCTCGGCGCCAAGATGGTGGTGATCCTGATCGGCGAACGGCCGGGGCTCAGTTCACCGGACAGCCTGGGGTTGTATTTCACCTACAACCCCAAGGTCGGCCTCACCGACGCCTATCGCAATTGCATCTCCAATGTGCGCCTGGAAGGCCTGAGCTATGGCATGGCGGCCCATCGTTTGCTGTACTTGATGCGAGAGGCGTGTCGTCGGCAGCTGTCGGGGGTCAATCTCAAGGACGAGGCGCAGGTTCAGACCATCGAATCGGATGATCCGGACCTGATGAAAGGCAATTTCCTGCTCAGTTCACCGGATGACTGATTGCTGCACGATTGCGCTTTTTCGCGCCATTAGGCAGCATCGAGTCACGGCCGCTTGTGTGGTCATCCCCCATTTGGAAGTTGAGGCCTGGCATGCGGATTACTCAAGCGACCCTGGAACACCTGGACCTGTTGACCCCGCTGTTCGTCAAATACCGCGAGTTCTACGGGGCCTTACCCTTCCCGGACTCATCGCGGGACTTCCTGGAAAAGCGCCTGCGCCGCAAGGAATCGGTGATTTACCTGGCCCTGGCGGATGATGACGACAAAAAACTGCTGGGCTTTTGCCAGCTGTACCCGAGCTTTTCATCGTTGTCGCTCAAGCGGGTGTGGATCCTCAATGACATCTATGTGGCTGAAGACGCACGTCGGCAACTGGTGGCGGATAACCTGATGCGCACGGCGAAGAAGATGGCCAAGGAGACCCACGCGGTACGGCTGCGGGTATCGACCAGCAGCGACAATGAAGTGGCGCAGAAGACCTACGAGTCGATTGGGTTTCGCGAAGACACGGAGTTCAAGAACTACACACTGCCCATCAGCGAAGACTGAGCCCCGACAACACCAAAAATCCCTTGTGGGAGCGGGCTTGCTCGCGAAGGCGAGCAAGCCCGCTCCCACATTTAGATCGTGTACGCCAGAGAAACCACGACATCCCCCGCTACAAAACCAACACGCTTTTCACCTCTCAATCCGTATAATGCGGACCTTTCAGGGTTGTAAGAAAAGCGGCATACACTTGTAGCCTTATTACCCGAGCTTCCGCACAGGCCTGCTGAGCCGGGCCATTCACACAGGTGCCATCCATGGATTTCAACCCGCTCGACCTTATCCTGCATCTCGACGTCTACCTCGACCTGCTGGTAACCAATTACGGTCCGTGGATCTACGCCATTCTGTTTCTGGTCATCTTTTGCGAAACCGGCCTGGTGGTCATGCCGTTTCTGCCGGGTGACTCGTTGCTGTTCATTGCCGGCGCCGTGGCCGCAGGCGGCGGCATGGACCCGGTGCTGCTCGGCGGCCTGTTGATGCTGGCGGCGATCCTGGGCGACAGCACCAACTACGTCATCGGGCGAACGGTCGGCGAACGCTTGTTCAACAACCCGAACTCGAAGATCTTCCGCCGCGACTACCTGCAAAAAACCCACGATTTCTACGACAAGCACGGCGGCAAAACCGTGACCCTGGCGCGCTTCCTGCCCATCCTGCGTACCTTCGCACCGTTCGTGGCGGGTATCGCCAAGATGCCTTACCCACGCTTCTTCGGCTTCAGCGTATTCGGCACCATCCTCTGGGTCGGCGGCCTGGTGACCCTGGGTTACTTCTTCGGCAACGTGCCCTTTATCAAGAAAAACCTGTCGCTGCTGGTGGTGTTCATCATCCTGCTGTCGCTGGTGCCGATGATCATTGGTGTGTTCCGCAGCCGCTTTGGCCGCGCGTCCTCCGAAGCCAAGCCGCAGTAACCGGATATGTGGTCCCTCAGCGCCTGGCGTCGCCGGCGCTTGCTGGCCAAGCACCCGATTGCCGATGAAACCTGGCAGCGGGTGCGCCATCACCTGACCTTCCTCGACGGCATCAGCGCCGAGCAGGACCAGTGGCTGCGCGAAGCCTGCGTGATGTTCCTCGCCGAAAAGCACCTGACCGCCCTGCCCGGCGTCGAGCTGCACCAGGAACAACGCCTGCTGCTCGCCGCGCAGGCGCAATTGCCGCTGATGAACCTGGGCGACCTCGACTGGTACCAAGGCTTCCATGAAATCGTGCTGTACCCCGACGACTTCGTCAGCCCGCAGCGCCATCGCGACAGCAGCGGCATCGAGCACGAATGGGACGGCGAACACAGCGGCGAAGCCTGGCAACAGGGCCCGGTGATCCTCGCCTGGCCCGGCGTGCTGGCCAGTGGCAATTGGGAGGGCTACAACCTAGTCATCCACGAACTGGCGCACAAGCTCGACATGCTCAACGGCGACGCCAACGGCCTGCCGCCGCTGCACAACGACATGCGCGTGCAGGAATGGGCCAGCGTGATGCAGACCGCCTACGACGACCTCAATCGCCAACTCGACGCCAACCCGGACGCCGAGACCGAGATCGACCCCTACGCCGCCGAAAACCCGGCTGAATTCTTTGCCGTCACCAGCGAATATTTTTTCAGCGCCCCGGATTTGCTGGTCAGCCATTATCCACAGGTGTACGCCCAACTCAGCCGCTTTTATCGCCAGGATCCCTTGGCCCGCCTCACCCAACTGCAAGCCAGCGACCCGCGTTATCAGCCACAAGGCGAATGACCGTACGACGTCTGGCGCATGGCATCGGCGTCAGAATGTGCCTATAATCGCCGCCACTTTTAGGCCAATCCGGCCATGTTTAATGGCCAATTAACGGGGGCAACGCCCAATGAGCTACAGCAAGATTCCGGCTGGCAAAGACCTGCCGAACGACATCTACGTCGCCATCGAGATTCCGGCCAACCACGCGCCGATCAAATACGAAATCGACAAAGACAGCGACTGCCTGTTCGTTGACCGTTTCATGGCCACCCCGATGTTCTACCCGGCCAACTACGGTTTCATCCCTAACACCCTGGCTGACGACGGTGACCCCCTCGACGTGCTGGTCGTAACCCCTTACCCGGTTACCCCAGGCTCGGTAATCCGCGCACGTCCGGTCGGCATCCTGAACATGACCGACGACGGCGGCGGCGATGCCAAAGTCATCGCAGTGCCACACGACAAGCTGTCCCAGCTGTACGTGGACGTGAAGGAATACACCGACCTGCCGCCGCTGTTGCTGGAGCAGATCAAACACTTCTTCGAGAACTACAAAGACCTCGAAAAAGGCAAATGGGTGAAGATCGACGGTTGGGGCAACGCAGACGCCGCCCGCGCCGAGATCCTGAAGTCGGTCGCTGCCTACAAAGGCTGATACTTGCTCCTCATTGCCCAGGCAATTGAAAAAGCCCCGATCATTCGGGGCTTTTTTGTGAGAAAAATTAAACGACAAGTTCAATTGCTTATAGCAAATGTTTAATTTCGATATCAATCCGAAGTATCAGGCTACAACTAAGCAAAGACCTACATGACCAACTCAACGCATGGTTTATTTGATCTGTTTTCCCGGTCAGTAAGCTTTGTGTTTATGAATACATCAGGTGATCGTTTAAAAGCGCTACTGCGGGAAGTCCATCTTTCCGCCTCCGACTTCGCCAAGAACCGCGGCGTCACGCCTCAACACGTGAACAACTGGTTCAAGCGCGGTGTACCCATGGGCCGACTCAACGAGATCGCAGAACTGCTGTGCATCTCCAGCCGTTGGCTGCGCACCGGCGAAGGCCCCAAACACCCACCGGCCAACTTCCTGCTGGAAGGCCCGACCACCCGAAAAGGACTGCCCACCATCCGCGAAGGAAGCGGCAAATACCTCACAGGCCCCGCCTGTCTTCCAGAAAAAATCGACGTGGAGATCGACCTCCACCCCTCATTCACCTCCACCGAACGCATCCGCGTCACCTTGCACACCCTCCAAGCCCTCAACGTCAACCCCGAGCGCGCCCTGGGCGCCTACATGGTCGACAACAGCATGATCGACATCATCCAACAAGGCGCCACCCTCGCCATCGACCGAGGCCGCACCCAAATCATCGACGGCGAAATCTACGCCGTCGAACACGACGGCATGCTGCGCATCAAATACCTCTACAACCGACCCGGCGGCGGATTGCGCATGCGTAGCCACAATGCCAACGAGCATCCGGACGAGTACCTGACGTACGAGCAACGGTTCGAGCAGAACTTCCAGATTGTGGGCTGGGTGTTCTGGTGGTCCACGTTGAATAACCGCAGGCCACCCGTGCCGCTGGATGAGCATTTATTGGGCTGGGAAGGCTCTAAATCGGATCCAGAGGTGGGCAACTGAAGTGAATGTGGGTATCATGCGCCGCACATTTGGCAGGGGGTGGCGAAGGCTATCCACCCTGCTCGGCGATGCGGAGGAGTTCCCGCTGATGCCCCTACTATTCAGCCCGACGCAATGTGGGCTGAGCGATTTGAAGGCTGGTGAGGTTTGTCAAAAACAAGCTGAAGCAGTCCCCGAGAAGCCGGCCACAAGCCGGCTTTTTAATGCCTGAAAATATCCCAAGTCAATTGTCCAACAGGCTGCTGGACAATTGAATGACCCAAAGCGGACCGCTTAGCTAGGCTGCATACACTCCACAGCCCGATCCGCCACCATCTTCGCCATCTCCACCAAATGCATCACCGCCCTCTGCGGCGCACCCAGGGGTTCCCCGAGCACCTGCGACGTCGCCACCGCACATTGCAGCAACTCCGCCACACGCACCCAGGCATCCTCAAAGCTGAGTTCTTCATTAACGGTAAATGGATTAGGCGCAAGCGCAGAGCGAGAGTTCGAAAGGGTATTTTCCATGGCACAACTCCAATTAAAAGTGTGTACCAATCGAATCCGGGCGACTAAACCCGATCACTGAATAAGCAGTGACAATCCGCAGCTTAGTCACCCATGCCCGCTGGCGCAATGCGCTTGAGATTCTCTCGGAAACGTCCTGCAAATGAAAGCGACCCGCCCTGCTGGCCCTTGAAAATCACCTCCAAATCCACCCCGTGTTCCCCCCACCCAACCTGTGTTCCTAGGTGACACCTCACCGCCGCTCCCCACTCAAAGCCCTCCCAAAGAAACGTCCTACACCCATATCTAGACAAACCCTCTACGCCGTAAACCCCCGTCCCTTAGGCCTGATGGCCCAAAACCTGCTTATTGCACGCCGTACAATAAAACCGGCCCAAGCCGGACCACCACCCACATCCACTGCGCAACGCAGTACGGGGGAATGCTGATGTCCACAACACCGCTTCACTCTTCCAACCATGGCTTGGCGCGATCGCTTAAAGAGCGCCATGTGATGTTGATCGCAATCGGCGGAATCATCGGGGCCGGTTTGTTTTTGGGGTCGGGCAAGGCGATTGCCACGGCGGGGCCGGCGTTGTTGCTGGCGTATGCGTTGTGTGGGGGGATGGTTTATCTGATTGCGCGGGCGCTGGGGGAGTTGTCGTTGTATCGGCCCAGCAGTGGGTCGTTTGCGACCTATGCGGAAGAGTTTTTGGGGCCGCGAGTGGCGTTTATCACGGGGTGGTCGTATTGGATGATCTGGATTCTGGTGGGGGTGCTGGAGGTGACCGGGATCGGGGTGTTGATGAAGTATTGGTTTCCGGAGTTGCCGCAGTGGATTCCGGCCTTGGTCACTGTAGGCGTGTTGATGGTGATCAATCTGTTTGCGGTGAAGACCTTCGGCGAGGTGGAGTTCTGGCTGGCGTTGATCAAGGTGTTGACGATTGTCGGGCTGATTGGGGCGGGGTTGGTGATTCTGCTGTTTGGGCTGGAGACGTCGGCGCAGACGACACCCTCGGTAGCCAATCTCTGGCAGCACGGTGGGTTTTTTCCGAATGGCTGGAGTGGGTTTTGGTTTGCGGTGCCTGTCGCCGCTTTTACCTTTGCCGGGATTGAGGTGGTCGGTCTGGTCGCGGCGGAAACGGCGGAGCCGCAGCGCACGTTGCCACGGGCGATCAATAGCATTTTGTGGCGCATGGCGATTTTTTACCTGGGGTCGACGGCGGTGATCATGGCGCTGTATCCGTGGAATCAGATCGACACGTCGCAAAGCCCGTTTGTGATGGTGTTCGACAGTATCGGGCTGGGGATGGCGGCTGGGCTGATCAATTTTGTGGTGATCAGCGCGTTGGCGTCTTCCTGTAATACCGGGCTGTTTGCCACCAGCCGAATGTTATTTGCACTGTCACATATTCAGCAGGCGCCGCGTCAGTTGCGGGTGTTGAGCCCGCGCCAGGTACCGGCTCGGTGCTTGATGGTGTCGACTGCGATTTTGCTGGTGGGGGTGCTACTTAATTACCTGATTCCGGAGCGCATTTTCAGCTTGTTGATCACCGGCATTCTGGGCCTGTTGATTTGGGTATGGGTGGTGATTATCACCGCGCATATGGCTTATCGCCGCAAGGTGCAGCGCAATGGCTTGGCGCAGGTGCATTACCGTTTGCCCTGGCCCAAGGTCAGCAGTGTCTTGGTGCTGGGTTACCTGGGTGTGCTGACGGTGTTGGTGATCCGCGACCCGGAAACGCGGGCGGCGTTTTATGTTGCGGCGGCGTGGTTCGGGTTGTTGATGCTGGTGTATCCGAAACGTGCGGCGCTGAAGAAGGGGGTGGGTGATGCCTGGAATGCTTGAGCTGAAACATTGCATTCAACGGTACATCCAGGCCAATCCCAACAGTGCACGTCAACTGGATTGGGTGGCGCGGGTGATGCCAGGGGGTAACACCCGCTCGGTGCTGTTTTACGAGCCGTTTCCGTTGGTGATGACGGGCGGCAATGGGTGCTTTCTCGACGATCTGGACGGGCACCGTTATGTCGACTTTTTGGCCGAATACACGGCGGCGTTGTATGGGCACTCTCATCCGGTGATCATCCATGCGCTGTCAGAAGCGATGGCGAACGGGTTGAACCTGAGCGCACACACAGAACTGGAAGCGCGGTTGGCGGCACTGATTGTGGAGCGCTTCAGTTGCATCGAGCAGGTGCGCTTTACCAATTCCGGCACCGAGGCGAATCTGCTCGCGCTGGCGGCGGCAAAAGCCTACACCGGACGCAGCGGCGTCATCGCGTTCAACGGCGGTTACCATGGCGGCGTGTTGAGTTTTGCCGGGGCGAACACAGCGATGAATGTGCCGCATCGGGTGTACCTGGCTGACTATAACGACCTGGAGAGCGTCGAGCGTTTGCTGCGTGAGCATGTCGACATCGCGGCCATCCTGGTAGAGCCGATGCTCGGTGCAGGCGGGTGTATTTGCGCAGAGCCGGGTTTTCTCGAAGGCTTAAGAGAAAGGAGCCAGGCCCACGGTTCACTATTGATCTTCGACGAAGTGATGACCTCGCGCCTTGGCCCCGGTGGCCTGCAGGAAAAACTCGGCATCACGCCCGACCTGATCACCCTGGGCAAATACATCGGCGGCGGCATGCCGTGCGGTGTCCTCGGTGGGCGGCGGGACATCATGGGGCAGTTCGACCCGCGTCACGGGAGCCTCTCCCATGCGGGCACGTTCAACAACAATGTGCTGACCATGGCGGCGGGTCTCGCCGGATTGGAGCAGGTGTATACCCGCGAAGCCGCATTGGACCTGAATGCTCGAGGCGACAAGCTACGCGAACAGCTCAATCAAGCACTGGCCCCCATGGCGATGCAATTTACCGGACAAGGTTCGGTGATGAATCTGCATCCCACGGGCTTACTCATCCGTCGGCCCTCGGATATTCCAACGGAACGAAACGACCTACGCGACCTGTTCTTCTTTCACCTGCTCGAATGTGGGATCTATAGCGCACGCCGTGGTTTATTTGCGCTGAGCTTGCCACTGACTGAGCGCGAACTAAGCAGGCTGACATCGGCCACACAGGCATTTGCCGAGCGCTACGGAGGAAGTTGACACCGCCCCGGCAGAGCGACAGCGAATCGGTGAACCGCTATCCTTTCGCCGTCGCTCAACCGGAACCCACAACAATGACCAGCAAAACCGCAAACCCTCGGGGCAGGCGCAAGAAGACCGCTGGCGAAGACGCGAAAAGCCCATTGAACAGGGACACCATCATCGCCGCCGCGCTGGCGCTGATCGATCGCGATGGCCTGGACAAATGCAGCCTGCGCAACCTGGCCAACAGCCTTGGGGTGTACCCGACGGCGATCTATTGGTACGTCTCGTCGCGGGAGTTGTTGTTGAGCGAAGTGCTGGCCAACGTCCTGCAAGATGTCGCCCCGACACCTCAGGAACGTTGGCAGGACTACCTGCGTACGGCGATGTTCAACTGCCATGACGCCGTGCAGCGGCACCCGAACATCGCGCCGTTGTTGGGGTCGCAATTGGTCTCCAATTCCAGCACTGACTTCAAGTTGGTCGAAGGCGTGTTGGCGGCCCTGCAACAGGCGGGTTTCAGCGGCCCTTCCCTGGTCGGTGCCTACAATACGTTCATTGCCGCGCTTGCCGGTTTCACCACGTTGGAGTACGCGCCATTGCCGGAAAACACCGAGGCATGGCAGCACCAGGTGCAGGAAAACCTGCGTGCCGTCGACGCCGAAAAACACCCCACTCTCGCGCAGAATATGGACCAGTTGAGCAATCGCGGTTTCAGCCTGCGCTGGCAAAATGGGGTGGACGCGGCGCTTGATGAGAGCTTCACGTTTTACGTCGATACCCTCCTCTGCGGCCTGGAAACCCAAGCCTTGCGCTGCTGAAAATTCGTACAACAAAACCAGAAACGCCACTAATTGTACGACGTACAACTTATCGCTACAGTCCGCCACGCAAGAGCACCCATGACTCGAATAACAAAAACGTCAGAGGTCTTTTATCGTGGCAACTGCATTCGACAACGTGGTCCAGGGCCAACTGCTCTGGCTGCCCTCCCCTGAACACCTTCAACACGCCCGACTCACGCATTATCTGGATTGGCTGAGGCGCGAGCGCGGGCTCAGGTTTGCCGACTATCAAGGCCTATGGCAGTGGTCGGTCGATAAACCGGAAGCCTTCTGGCAGTCGATCTGGGATCACTTTCAGGTGCAGGCCAGCAGCCCACATCAGGCAGTGCTGGGTGATCGAGCAATGCCCGGTGCGCAGTGGTTTCCCGGCGCACGCTTGAACTTTGCCGAGCATATTCTGCGCAATGAGCAGGACGGTGACGCGCTGCTCTACGTGAATGAAACCACCGGCCTGCAAGGCTTGCCCTGGAGTGAATTCGCCGACCAAGTACGCAGGCTGGCGACCTATCTACGCGAGTCGGGCGTCGTGCCGGGTGACCGGGTGGTGGCTTACCTGCCGAACATCCCCGAGGCGATGATCGCGCTGTGTGCGTGTGCTTGCATCGGTGCTGTCTGGGCCAGTTGCTCACCGGATTTCGGCGCAGAGGGCGTGTTGGACCGGGTGCGACAATTGTCGCCCAAGGTGCTGTTGGCGGTGGATGGGTATCGCTATGGCGGCAGGGTGTTTGACCGGCGTGAGCAGGTGCGAGATATCGCCCGCGAGCTGGAGAGTATCGAGCAAATCATTGTGTTGCCGGCACTGTTTCCCGATGACCCGCTGATGCTCGCGAACGCCATCGGCTGGCCTACGTTGCAGCAACGTCCGACGGTGCCCGCCGCCGATTTCCATTGCGAGCAACTGCCTTTCGATCATCCGCTCTGGGTGCTGTTTTCTTCCGGCACGACCGGACTACCCAAAGCCATCGTGCAGAGCCATGGTGGCATTCTGCTGGAGCAGCTGAAGGCCCTGCATCTGCACCTGGATTTTCGCCCCGGTGATGCCGCCTTCATTTTCACCACCACGGGCTGGATGATGTGGAACACCTTGTTCAGCGCGTTGCTCTGCGGGGTGCGGCCGGTGCTGTACGACGGCCATCCCACTTGGCCGAATATCGATACGCTGTGGCAAATTCTGCAAGACAGTCGCGCCAGTTTTTTCGGCACCAGCCCAACCTATATCGAATTGATGAAGCGTCACGACGTGGTGCCTCGGGAGCGCTTTGACCTGGGCGCGCTACGCACCGTCATGCCCGTGGGCTCGCCGGTTTCGCCACAGTGCAACGCCTGGTTTTATCGCCACCTCAAGGCCGATGTGTGGGTGACCACGGGCAGCGGTGGCACGGATATTTGCACCGGCCTGGTGAGTGGCGTGCCCACGCTGCCGGTGTATGCCGGGGAGATCCAGGCGCAAGCCTTGGGGGTGGATGCCCATGCGTTTGATGAACAGGGCCGGGCGGTGATTGATCAAGTGGGCGAGTTGGTGGTGACGTCACCGATGCCGTCGATGCCGGTGTATTTCTGGAATGATCCGGGGGATGAGCGTTACCGCGACAGCTATTTCCAACCCTGGCCTGGCGTGTGGCGTCATGGGGATTTTTTCCTACTCAATGCCCGCGGAGGCTGCCAGGTGCTCGGGCGTTCGGATGCGACGCTGAATCGCTTTGGGGTGCGGATCGGCACGGCAGAGATCTACCGGGCGCTGGAGCCGATAGAGGAAATCGACGATGCCCTGATCGTGAATCTGGATCTGCCCGAGGGTGGTTTCTTCATGCCGCTATTTATCCAACTGCACCCTGGTGCCGTGCTGGACGAAGCATTGCGCCAACGCGTGTGTGAGTGCTTGCGGCAGGCTTGTACGCCCCGGCATGTGCCGGACCAGATCATCGCAGTGCCGCTGATTCCGCTGACGCTTACCGGTAAAAAAATGGAAGTGCCTGTGCGCCGAATCCTGATGGGCCACGACCCGCAAAGCGTCGCCAACCCCAGCGCCATGCGCGATCCACAGGCGCTGGCGTTTTTTATCGAATACGCCAACCGCAGGTGCCCATCATGAAGGGCAAAGCCTTTGTTGTCGGCGCTTATGAACATCCCACACGTCATGCGGTGGATCGCTCTCTCGCGCAACTGCATGCGGATGTGGCCCGAGGCGCCTTGGCGGATGCGGGGCTTAGCCTCAGCGATGTGGACGGTTACTTCTGTGCAGGTGACGTACCCGGTTGGGACGCACCCGGCGTAGGACCTTTCTCCATGGTCGAATACCTAGGCATACAACCCCGGCACCTGGAGACTACAGAAAGCTGGGGCTCTTCCTACCTTCATCACGTCGCGCAAGCCACCCGCGCCATTGCCGACGGGCGTTGCACCGTGGCCCTGATCACCCAGGCCGGCCGCCCACGCGCCGAGCGCCAGCGACCGGATACCAGTCACCTCGATCAACCGCAAACCACCTGCGAAGCGCCCTTTGAAATGCCCTACGGCGCCGCCGTGACCAACCTCTACGCGATGTGCGCCATGCGCCATCAGTACGAACACGGCACCACCGCCGAGCAACTGGCCTGGATCAAAGTCGCGGCATCGCACCATGCCCAGCACAATCCCCAGGCGATGTTGCGCAAGATTGTGACGGTGGAGGATGTGTTGAGCTCGCCGTTGATCGCAGCGCCCTTGCGACGGCTGGATTGCTGCGTGATCAGCGATGGCGGTGGCGCGCTGGTGGTGGTGCATCCGTCCATCGCGCGCGCCCTCAAGCGGCCGTTGATTACACCGATTGGCGCCGGTTATTCGATCAGCCATTTGAACGGCGGCTATTTCGACCTGCTGTCTTCCGGTGCGGTGAAGTCGGGTGCCGATGCGTTCGCCGAAGCACGGCTCAAACCCGGGGATATCCGCTACGCCTCGCTGTACGACAGCTTCACCATCACTGTCCTGATCCAGCTGGAAAACCTCGGTTTCTGCGCACCTGGTCAGGGCGGCGCCTTTGTTGCCGACGGCAAATTGATCAGCGGCGTGGGTCCGCTGGCAATCAACACCGACGGCGGTGGGCTGTGCAACAACCATCCTGGCAATCGCGGCGGCATGGCCCGGCTGATAGAAGCGGTGCGGCAACTCCGTGGAGAAGCTCACCCGGCGGTGCAACGGCCCGACTGCGCGCTGGCCCTGGCCCACGGCACCGGGGGTTTGCTGGGCTCACGGCACGGCAGCGCGACGCTTATTCTGGAGCGCCTTTGATATGCACCTGACCTCACCGCACATCACCCCCGAAAGCGCACCGTTCTGGGAGGCCGCCAACCGCGAACAGCTACTGCTGCGCCGCTGCCTCGACACCGGCAAGCCGTATTTCTACCCCCGCGACCACAGCCCGTTTACTGGCAGCGCCCACACCGATTGGATCGTCGCCAGCGGCAACGCCACCTTGTACAGCTTCAGCTACAGCGGGCGGAACCATGAGACGTATTGCATCGCCTACGTAACGCTCGACGAAGGGCCAACAATATTATCGGTTGTCCAGTGCGATGAGCCACGACAGTTACGCATCGGCCAACGGCTCAAAGTGGCCTTCGCACCGACGCCGAACGGGCAAAAAACACCTGTGTTCACATTGTCTCCTTAGGGTTGACGGTAAGACACACCGCAGACGATTTATCACCCCATGCTCACCCATTAATCTGTGCCCATGTTGAACGCAACGCCCAACCAACCTAAACAAAAAAGGATTCAACCATGAGCACTGCAACCTACAACCGCCTCAACAAAGACGACGCCATTGTTCTGCTGGTCGACCACCAGACCGGCCTGATTTCCCTGGTGCAGGACTTCTCGCCCAACGAGTTCAAGAACAACGTGCTGGCCCTGGCCGACCTGGCCAAGTTCTTCAACCTGCCGACCATCCTCACCACCAGCTTCGAGCAAGGCCCCAACGGCCCGCTGGTGCCAGAATTGAAAGAGATGTTTCCGGACGCGCCGTACATCGCCCGCCCAGGCCAGATCAACGCATGGGACAACGAAGACTTCGTCAAGGCGATCAAGGCCACCGGCCGCAAGCAGATCATCATTGCCGGTGTGGTGACGGATGTGTGCGTGGCGTTCCCGACTTTGTCGGCGCTGGCGGAAGGGTTTGAGGTGTTTGTGGTGACCGATGCGTCAGGCACGTTCAATACCACGGTGCAGCAGGCGGCGTGGAGCCGGATGACGCAAGCGGGTGCGCAGTTGATGAACTGGTTCTCGGTGGCGTGTGAGTTGCACCGCGACTGGCGCAACGATATCGAAGGCCTGGGGAACCTGTTGTCCCAGCGCATTCCCAACTATCGCAACTTGATGAATGGTTACTCGGCGTTGACGGCGCGTAAGGACTAACTCAACCGCTGCACACACTAAGCCTGCCTTGAAACGCAGGCTTTTTTGGTTAACTAGCAATGCGCCATTAGCACACTCGCCCTAATTGTGACGGCACCGCCTCACCACTAAAGTCCTTCGCTTATTTCGAGCCTCAAGGAAGGACGCTATTGAATACCTTAACCAAAGTCGGGCGCTGCCTGGCACTGTTGCCCGTCTTGCTGACCAGCACACCGTCGGTATTGGCCGATGAAGAAACACCGATCGGCGACTGGTCGATCATCTACGGCAGCGGCCGAGCGCATAAAAATGTGATGTATGTGGCCGACCGTACCTCCGTGGTGCCCTCGAACCACAACAAGGGTGCGAAGCTGGTGGCTGTCACGGTGGTGTATGAAGAACCGGGCAAGCCGATGATCGATGTGTACAACATCGAGGTGCAGTGTTCCACGCGCAAGTTGCGCTTTCTCAACGGCCAGTCGGTCGCACCATTTTCCTACACCCTTACGCACTTGAAAGTCTCCAACACGTGGCAGACGCCGAAGGAATTCTGGCTCGATCGCACGCTCGCGTATGTCTGCGAACCGGGCAAGAGTAAGGACACCATCGCCATGGGCAAGATGACCCACCTGCAGATGATCCAGACCACCAAAGCGATGTTCCAGCAATTGGGGCCGACTCAGGAAAAAAGCCAGATGATCGATGACCTCGACGACATGCTGGGCAACAAGCGCTGAGTCACACTCACCTACAAGAAGGATTCACCATGCCTACATGGACAAGGCTGTTACTGGCTGGGCTTTTGTTGCCTGCCGTACTGTTTATCAGTGGGTGCCACCTGATTGCGCAGTCACGCTGGGAAGGTCGTGACGTGCAAGAGGCGCTGGATTTATTCGGCAAACCCGACTCGATGAAGAAGCAGAATGCACCCAATGGCGACACGCAGGTGGTGATGACTTGGCACAAGTCCTCTTCATGGACGACCACTGAAGCCGCCGGGACTTCAATGAATCACACCGGGAACGGAATGGTGTACACCGAGTATTACCAGCAAGTCGGGCACAGTTCGGATTGCAAGCTGGAAGCCACGGTGGATAAAACGAAGAAGATCGTGCTGTTCAGGATTGAAGATGGCCGGATCCTGCATGGCAAGTGCCTGAATGTGCCATTTGTGCCGGGTTATATTCCGCCGGGGTTTTGAGGCTGCCAGTCGGTTTTAACCCGCCAGCTCCCGCTCGATCTGCTCGATGCTTGGCAGGCTGGTTCGCAGTTCTGCGGGCAACGACTCCACCAGTTGATATTCCGCCACGCCAATCGGTCGGTTGTTATCGCGCAACGCATATTCGGCGACGACTTCGTTCTTGCTCTTGCACAACAGCAGGCCGATGGTGGGCCCATCTTGTGGATGTTTAAGCTGGGCATCGACGGCAGCCAGATAAAAGCTCAGCTTCCCCAGATGCTCGGGTTTGAACTTGCCGGCTTTCAGTTCGATGACCACGTAGCAGCGTAGCTTCACGTGATAGAACAGCAGGTCGACAAAGAACTCATCGCCTCCGACATCCAGCAGCACTTGCTGGCCGACAAAGGCGAAACCGGCGCCCAGCTCCAACAAAAAGTCGGTGACGTGCTTGATCAAGGCGTTTTCTATGTCGCGCTCCTGCGCGTCCAGGGCCAGGCTGAGGAAGTCAAAACGGTAAGGGTCTTTCAGCGACTCACGCGCCAGGTCGGATTGCGGTTTGGGCAGGTGGGTCTCGAAGTTGCTGACGGCCTTGCCACTGCGTTCCAGCAGGCGGTTTTCGATTTGCATCACCAGCGAGTTACGCGACCAGTTGTTTTCAATTGCCTGGGTGATGTACCAGCGGCGGGTTTCGGGGCCGGGGAGTTTGTCGAGCAACACCACATTATGGCCCCAAGGTAATTGTGCAGCAGCCTGTTGCACAAATTCAGCATCCGGCCACGCCTCGGCAAAAGCCCGCATGTACTTGAGATTACGCGGCGAAAAACCCTTCATTCGTGGAAAGGCCGCACGCAGATCCTGGGCAAGTCGATCTATGACTTTGCTGCCCCAGCCCTGCTCCGCCTGGCGGGTCAAAATGTCGTGGCCGATCTGCCAATAGAGCAACACCAATTCCCGATTCACTGCCAGTGTTGCGCGCTGCTGCGCCGCATGAATACGGCCTTTCAGGTCAGTCAGCCAGTCACTGTAGCCCGCGGGTGGCGCGGTCAAGCCGATACAGGGTTCGCTCATGCCATGTCACTCTGGAGTTTTGAGGCAGGCTAGTCAGGCGCACTGACTGTCACAAGGGGCGAAGGTCGTTCCAGGAAGGACCCCTCAATAACTACAGAAACGTCCTGCTGGCCATTGCGGACTACTGACTTGACTCTCCCCTATACAGCAGCCTTTAACCTGAAACGCCCTGTTCAGGACCTCCCCCATGACCCCGCGTACCCTGGTGATCCTAGGCCACCCCTCCCGTTCCAGCTTTTGTTCAGCCCTGGCCGAAACCTACATCCAGGCCGCAAAAAACGCCGGCCATGAAGTACGTGTCCTACGCTTGGGCGACTTGGCATTCGACCCAGTCCTTCATCATGGTTACACCCAGATTCAACCGCTGGAACCTGACCTGCTCAACGCGCAATCCGACATTCTCTGGGCTACTCACCTGACCTTTGTTTTCCCGATCTGGTGGGGTGGCATCCCGGCGTTGATGAAGGGTTTTATCGACCGAATCTTCCTACCCGGTTTTGCCTTTAAATACCGCGCGGGCAAGGCATTCCCTGACAAACTGCTTCGCGGCCGAACGGCACATTTACTGGTGACCCTGGACACGCCGCCATGGTATTACCGCTGGTTCTATCGCATGCCGGGCATTCACCAGATGCGCAAGACCACTTTGGCGTTTTGCGGCATCAAGCCGATCAATACGCTGATGCTCGGCCCTGTGCTGGGTTCTACGCCAACACAACGGGAAAAATGGCTGAAACAAGCCAGCGCTTTAATGGAAAAAGGGAGTTTTCATGTACATCGGCAAAGCCGCGCAGTTGTCGGGCACGACCATCAAGGCGATTCGTCACTATGAGGCGATTGGGCTGTTGCCAGCACCGCAGCGTCAGGGCCAATACCGGGTCTATTCGGCGCAGAACGTTGAGCTGCTGATGTTCATAAAGTGCGCGCAGCAGTTGGGATTCAAGCTCAAGGAGTTGCAGGAAATTCTTTCCGGCCACGTAGGCGATGCATTGCCTTGGGAGCGGGCGGACCAGGCAATCGCAGACAAGAAGCAGGAACTGGCCCTGAAAATTGCCGCGCTACAGGAAATGCACGTGGGATTGCAGACATTTGAAGCACAGTTGAAAACATCACAAGAACAGTGCTCGTCGATGGCGCAAAGATCCTGACCGGCGGTGAGCCGAATAAAATAGCTATTCGGCTCATCTGATGAGCCGAATAGGCCGCTTATTCGGCTCACCGCCTGAACACCCTACCCCACTCATTTGCCCAGAATCCCCATGTCTGCTAGTGTCGCGCCGGTTTACCGTCTACCGGAATAGCCGCCATGGCCCGCAAAAAAGTTGCACTCGATTTCGAACAATCCCTCGCCGACCTGCAAACCCTGGTCGAGCGTCTGGAGAACGGCGAGTTGTCGCTGGAAGACTCGTTGACAGCGTTTGAGCAAGGCATTGGCCTGACCCGCGACTGCCAGAGCGCCTTGGCGCAGGCGGAGCAGAAGGTACAAGTGCTGCTGGAACGCGACGGGGAGTTGGCCGAAGAACCTTTCGATGCGGAACAGCCCGAATGATCGACGCGTATCAGGCCAGTAGCCAAGCCCGGGTCAATGCGGCCTTGGAACCCTTGTTTGTTGCGCCAAGCCCCGAACTCAAGCGTCTTTACGAAGCCATGCGCTACAGCGTGATGAATGGCGGCAAGCGTGTGCGCCCGTTGCTGGCGTATGCAGCGTGTGAAGCCTTGGGCGCAACCGCCGAACAGGCGAATGGCGCGGCCTGTGCGGTGGAGTTGATCCACGCCTATTCCCTGGTGCATGACGACTTGCCGGCGATGGACGACGACGATCTGCGTCGCGGCCAGCCAACCACCCATAGAGCCTTTGATGAAGCCTGTGCGATCCTCGCCGGTGACGGCCTGCAAAGCCTGGCGTTCAGCGCACTGCTGGACCCGACGCTGAGCAGCGTGAATGCCGAGATCCGCTTGCGCATGGTCACGGCGCTGGCCGTGGCGGCAGGCCCGGCCGGCATGGTCGGCGGCCAGGCCATCGACTTGGGTTCGGTCGGCCAGAAGCTCGATCAACAAGCCCTGGAATACATGCACCGCCACAAGACCGGCGCCTTGATTGAAGCCGCCGTGCACTTGGGCGCGCTGGCCAGTGGGCGTGCCGAAGCCGCTCAACTGGCGGCGTTGAAGGCCTACGCGCTGGCCATCGGCCTGGCGTTCCAGGTGCAGGACGACATTCTCGACGTAGAAAGTGACACGGCCACCCTGGGCAAACGCCAAGGCGCCGATATCGCACGGGATAAACCGACTTACCCTGCGTTGCTCGGGCTGGAAGCAGCCAAGGCCTATGCCTTGGAACTGCGTGACCAGGCCCTGGACGCCCTGCGACCTTTCGACGCGGCGGCCGAGCCACTGCGTGACTTGGCGCGCTATATCGTCGAACGCCGGCACTGATAACGGCGGCCATTGCGGCCGCATATCGGCCAAGTTCAGCGCTCTGCGTGGGCAGTTCGCGATGCTTGAGGTAAACTGCCGCCTCTTCTATACCTATAACGATTCGCCTGATGCCCACGACGTTTCAAGAGATTCCCCGCAAGCGCCCGTCCACGCCCCTGCTTGACCGTGCTGTCACGCCGGCCGGCCTGCGTCGACTGGGTGAAGCCGAGCTGGAAACCCTGGCCGATGAGTTGCGCCTGGAATTGCTCTACACGGTCGGCCAGACCGGTGGGCATTTTGGTGCCGGGCTGGGCGTCATCGAGCTGACCATCGCCCTGCATTACGTGTTCGACACCCCGGATGACCGGCTGGTGTGGGACGTGGGCCATCAGGCGTATCCGCACAAGATCCTCACCGGTCGCCGCGAGCAGATGGGCACCCTGCGCCAGAAGGACGGCATTGCCGCCTTCCCGCGCCGCGCCGAGAGCGAGTACGACACCTTTGGCGTCGGCCACTCCAGCACCTCCATCAGCGCCGCGCTGGGCATGGCGATTGCCGCCCGCCTGCAAGGCAGCGATCGCAAGGCGATTGCGGTGATTGGTGATGGCGCGCTGACCGCCGGCATGGCCTTCGAAGCGCTCAACCATGCGCCGGAAGTGGACGCCAACATGTTGGTGATCCTCAACGACAACGACATGTCGATCTCGCGCAATGTCGGTGGTCTGTCGAATTACCTGGCCAAGATCCTCTCCAGCCGCACCTACGCCAGCATGCGCGAAGGCAGCAAGAAGGTACTCTCGCGTCTGCCTGGCGCGTGGGAAATTGCCCGCCGTACCGAAGAATATGCCAAAGGCATGCTGGTGCCTGGCACCCTGTTCGAAGAGCTGGGCTGGAACTACATCGGCCCGATCGACGGCCACGACCTGCCCACCCTGATCGCCACGCTGCGCAACATGCGTGACCTCAAGGGCCCGCAGTTCCTGCATATCGTCACCAAGAAAGGCAAAGGCTTCGCCCCGGCGGAAGTCGACCCGATTGGCTATCACGCCATCACCAAGCTGGAGCCGCTGGACGCTCCCGCCGCCGCGCCGAAAAAGGCCAGCGGGCCGAAGTATTCCGGCGTGTTCGGCGAATGGCTGTGCGACATGGCCGCCGCCGACCCGCGCCTGGTGGGCATTACCCCGGCGATGAAGGAAGGCTCGGACCTGGTCGCGTTCAGCGAGCGTTTCCCGCTGCGCTACTTTGACGTGGCAATTGCCGAACAGCACGCGGTGACCTTCGCGGCCGGCATGGCCTGTGAAGGCGCCAAGCCGGTGGTGGCGATCTACTCCACCTTCCTGCAGCGCGGTTACGATCAGTTGGTGCATGACGTCGCAGTGCAGAACCTCGACGTGCTGTTCGCCATCGACCGTGCTGGTTTGGTGGGCGAAGACGGCCCGACTCACGCTGGCAGCTTCGACTTGTCCTACCTGCGCTGCATCCCCGGCATGCTGGTGATGACGCCGAGCGACGAGAACGAACTGCGCAAGATGCTCAGCACAGGCCACCTGTACAACGGGCCGGCCGCCGTGCGTTACCCGCGCGGTAATGGCCCGAATGCAGTGATCGAGAAGGACCTTGAGCCTATCGAGATCGGCAAGGGCATCGTGCGTCGCCAAGGCAGCAAGACTGCGTTCCTGGTGTTCGGCGTGCAGTTGGCCGAAGCGCTGAAGGTCGCTGAGAAGATCGACGCCACCGTGGTCGACATGCGCTTCGTCAAACCCCTGGATGAAGCGTTGGTGCGTGAGATTGCCGGCAGCCATGAGCTGCTGGTGACCGTCGAAGAAAACGCCATCATGGGCGGTGCCGGCGCGGCCGTCAGCGAGTTCCTGGCGCGGGAGAACATCCTCAAGTCGGTGCTGCACCTGGGCTTGCCGGATGTGTACGTCGAACACGCCAAGCCGGCGCAGATGCTGGCCGAATGCGGGCTGGATGAAGCCGGTATCGAGGCATCGGTTCGCGAGCGCATGGCGTTGCTCGGCCTGTAACCCACGAAAGGTGGGAGCCTGCTCCCACCTTTGCTATGGATAGCCATGAAAAGCCTGCGCTTCGCCCTGCCCCTGCTGCTTTTGCCCACCACTGATTTGCTCGCCGAGACGTTCGAGCGCGACGACGCCCTGAAACTCCCCAACGTAGTCATCAGCGCCAACCGCCAGGTCCAGGCCCGCAATGACAGCAGCGCCGCCAACACCGTCTTCACCCGCGACGATATCGACCGCCTGCAACCTACCAGCGTGACGGACCTGCTTAGCCGCGTGCCGGGTGTGCAGGTCGCGCCGACTGGCGGGCGTGGCAGCCTGCCGGGGATTTATATCCGTGGCACCAAATCCGCACAAAGCCTGGTGTTGGTGGACGGCCAGCGCATCGCCAACACCACCTCAGGCGATAGCGGCCTGCAGTACCTGAACGTCGACCAGATTGAACGGGTGGAAGTGCTGCGCGGTTCACGTTCGGTGATCTATGGCAGCGATGCGATAGGCGGGGTGATACAGGTATTTACCCGGCGTAATGCCGAGCAGGGCCTACAGCCGCGCCTGAAAGTGGGCTTTGGCAGCCACCAAACGTGGGAGCGCAGCCTCGGCCTGTCCGGTGGCGATGAGCACACGCGCTTCAACCTCGGCGCGAGCCTGGATGAGACCGCCGGCATCGATTCGACACACACGTCATTCCCCAGCGATGGCGACCATGATGCCTACCGCAACCAGTCCGTCAGCCTGAACCTCAGCCACGCCTTCAGCGATGAGTTGGAAGCGGGTTTCAATCTGTTGGATAACCGCGGCAAGTCGGAGTACGACAACAGCTTCGGCCGCTACGACGACGTCACCGGGCAAACGCTGGGGCAAAAGCCCTACACCGACTACACCGTGAGCAGCGCCAGCGGCTACGTGGATGCCCAACTCAACGAGCGCTGGCAGTCGCGCCTGGAACTGGGCCACAGCGAGAACCGCGATACCAAGCGCGACACCCTCAGTGACGATTTCAGCGTGTTCAACACCTACCGCGACTCGGTCAACTGGCAGAACGACCTGACACTCAATGACCAGAACAGCCTGATACTCGGCGGCGACTGGTATGAAGACCGCCTCCATGGCTCTACCACCTTTACCGAGAGCAGTCGCTGGAACCGCGCCGCCTTTGTGCAGCATCGCTTCCATAGTGAATGGTTTTCCACCGAGCTGGGCCTGCGGCGTGACCAGAACCAACAGTTCGGTGGGCAGAACAGCTGGAGCGGCACTCTGACCCTGCCGGTCAACCCGGACAATGAACTGCTGCTGAGCTACAGCGAGGGCTTCCGCGCCCCGACCTTCAATGATCTGTATTACCCGGACGAATACGGCTTCAAGAACAGTAACCCTGACCTGAAGCCCGAAACCTCGAAAAGCTACGAGATGCAATGGCGCAGCCAACTCAGCGACACCCGCCGCCTGGAAGCTTCGCTGTACCGCACCGATATCCAGGATGCGGTCGTGTTCGGCAGCGACGGCCCGCAAAACGTCAGTTCGGCGCGCATCAACGGTTTCGAGGCCGCACTCAAGCAGGAGCTGTTCGGCTGGCAAAGCAGCCTGGGACTGGCGATGATTGATCCACGAGACCGCGATTCCGGGCGTACGTTGGCACGGCGCGCCAGGCGCACGGTGAGCCTGGACCTGGATCGCCAGTTCGACCAATTCGGCGTCGGCGCCAGCTGGCAGGCGGTCAGCAGCAGCTACGACGACCCGAAGAACCAGCAACCGTTGGGAGGCTATGGGTTGCTCGGGTTGCGCGCCAGTTGGGCGGTGAACCGTGAAATCACGCTGAACATGAAGGTCGATAATCTGCTGGACAAAGCCTACAGCCGCGCGCTGTATCAGTATCAAGGCCAGCAATATGGCTACCGGGAAGCTGGCCGGGCGCTGATGGTGGGTATGACCTGGACGCCGGACCTCTAACGGGGCGCAATCACCTGACACAACCGCCCCACCGCCTCCAGCATCTGCCCGCTGGGCCGCTCCAGGCCTTTATCCGGCACCACACGCACCCGTTCGGCCATCGCTGGCCAGACCTTCCACGCATCCTTCTGAGCCTGGTCCCCCACCAGAATCATCTCGGGATCACGCTGCAACACCGACTCGATGCTCACCTGCGGCGCGGGCAACTTGAGGTCATCGAACACATTGCGCGCGCCGCACACACTCAACGCATCGCTGATGATCTGCCCGCCGCCCACGGTATACAGCGGCTGGTTCCACACTTGGTAAAACACGCGCAATGGCTCGGCACGCTGATAGCGCTGACGCAGCTCGGCCAGGCGTTGGCGTAGCTGCGCGGCCAATTGCCGGCCGGCTTCAGCACGGCCCAATTGCTCGGCGATGGCCTGGACCTGGGTGGTGAGTTGTTCAAGGCTATGGGGTTCAGCGACGTAGACCGGGATGTTCAGCCGTTGCAACTGCTCACGCTGGGCTGGGCCGACGCTGCCGGGCCACAGCAGGATCAAGTCGGGCTTGAGGCTGAGCAGGCGTTCCATATCCAATTGGCCGTAATGCCCCACCGAGGCCACGTGCGCCAGGGCAGCCGGGCGCTCGCCACCATCGAGCACACCCACCAGCACGTCAGCGGCGCCCAGCTCAGCAACGATTTCAGACAGGGACGGCGCCAGGCTGACCACCCGCTCGGCCGCCAATGCCTGGGCACTCAACGCCAGCAGCAGGACCGCCAGCCAAGCACGCTTCATCCCAGTTGACGGGGGATGCGGTAGAGGTAGAACAGCACCAGCGTCGACAGTGCCAGCAGAAACAGCGGCACCGCTTCCAGGCCGACGAACACCGCCAGCGCGCCGATCCAGGCCGGAACCGCCGCCACCAGCAACGCCGTACGCCGACGGGCCGCCAGGGTGATCCAGGCAGCCGGTTCTTCCGGGGTATCAAGGGCTTTGGAGGTGGCGATCAACGCGTGTTTATAGCCGTTGAAGTAACGCAGGCTGAGAAACATCGAGGCCACGCCGGCAATGAAGAACGGCATGGCCAGCACTGGCAGCAAGGATTCGGCTTGGCCGAACACCAGGTTGATCACAAACAGGGGCACCAGCGCCAGGGCCAGGTACTGCCACCAGTTGAAGGACAGTCGCCGTTTCACCTGGCCACGGGTCACGCGCGGTCGACCTCGCCCTGATGCTCGTTGCCCATCATGTGGTCGAGCTTGCTGGCCTTGGTGGCCAGGTAGAGTTTGTTGTGCGGGTTGTGCCCGGTGTGCAGCGGCACGCGCTCGGCCACGGTGATGCCCATCTCGGTCAAGGCTTTGACCTTGCGTGGGTTGTTGGTCATCAGGCGCAGGGATTTGACGCCCAAGTGCTCCAGCATCGGCAGGCAGATCGCGTAGTCACGCTGGTCGGCGGCGAAACCCAGGCGCTCGTTGGCCTCGACGGTATCGGCGCCGCCGTCTTGCAGCTCGTAGGCGCGGATCTTGTTCATCAGGCCAATGCCACGGCCTTCCTGACGCAGGTACAGCAATACGCCACGGCCTTCGCGGGCGATGGCCCGCATGGCAGCTTCCAGTTGCGAACCGCAGTCGCAACGCTGACTGAACAGCGCATCGCCGGTCAGGCATTCGGAATGCACACGCCCCAGCACTGGCGCGCCATCCGCGATATCGCCCAGGCTCAGCACAACGTGCTCGCGCCCGGTGGCTTCTTCGAGGAAGCCGTTCATGGTGAACGTGGCAAAAGGGGTAGGCAGCTTGGAAGCGGCGACGAAAACGACGGGCACCGTGTGCTCCTGATTTCAGTTTTTACGATGGCGGCCATTGTAACAGCAGGTTCCTACAGACGCTTAAGCTGAATTATCGCTGATAAAGATCAATAGGTTCGATTGGCCTTCGCCTTGGTTCTATGCAGGTCAGAACGGATACGGCTGTTTCCAGTGCTCGAAAATCGCCTTTAACTCGCCGCTTTTCACCAGCGCCGCCATGCGCTGGTCGAACACGACCATCAAGGCACGACCTCGCTCGTTATCGGCAAACCCGATATAGAGCGGCAGTTCGGCGATGTGGGTCAGTGTGAACTTGGACGGGTCATCCGCCTGGTTCAGCACGTACTTGGCCTCAGTCAGCGCATCGATGTAGAAGTCGGCCCGCGCGTGTTGCAGCATCGGCAAAATACCGTCGCGGCGCTCGATCTGGTTGAAGCGGTGCACATTGGGCAAGTACTCCTCGTACTTGTAGCCGCGCACCCAGGCCAGGCGGTAATTGCCCAGCGTGGCTGCCGTCGGCGCTGGCGTGCTGGCCAGGCCGAGGGCGTAGATATGATCGGAATCGAAGTTCCAGTGGGGGTACAACACACCCGTGGCTTCATCGCGATAGGAGCCGACCCAGCCATCCACTTCGCCGCGCTGAGCCAGGCCGACCGAGCGGGTATAGGGCACCGAGCGGGTCTGCAGCGTGATTCCAGCGGGTTCGAACACCTGGCGCAGCACGTCCCAGGCCAGGCCGCTGCCGTCTTTGTTGGTGTAGTCGTTCCACTCTTCACTGGCGAGCATGACCTTGCCGGGCACGTCCTGCGCCTGGACCAACGACGTAAAGGCACACAGCACTATCAGCAGCCAGCGGCGCACATCCATGGTGGCGACCTCCTACAGGGCCTTGCATCCGTGATTACGCTATAGAGGGTAGCGCAGCTCGCCGATTCAGGGCGCCCCGCGAAAATGTTGATAGCCACGAATGGCCGGCGTGATGTCCTGCCCGTTGGCGTCGAGCAGCGTCACGCCCTGCCCCGCCTCAACCCGGCCGATCACATGGACCGGCCAGCCGTCGGCCAGCAACGGCGCCAGCTCGGCGGGTGGCAGGGTGAACGCCAGCACATAATCGTCGCCCCCGCTCAGGGCCGCCACGCGCGCGGCGTCATCGCCGACAAACGCCAACAGCGCCTGGGACAAAGGCAACCGCTGACGCTCGATCAACAGGCTGACAGCCGAGGCCGTGGCGATATGCCCGCAATCGGCCAGGAGCCCATCGGAAATATCCATGGCAGACGAGGCCTTGCCGCGCAACGCCAGCCCCAGGGCCAACTGCGGTTGCGGCGACCAGTAATGGGCCAGCAGCGGGTCGGCGATGGCTGCGTCGGCACTGCGCTGGCCCAATACCAACGGCAGCGCGCCAGCCGCATTGCCCAATTCGCCGCCGACACACAGCAAGTCACCCGGCTGCGCCCCGCTGCGGGTCAAGGCTTGCCCGGCGGGTACGCGACCAAATACGGTGAGGGTCAGGCTTAACGGCCCACGGGTGGTATCGCCGCCCACCAGGCCCACGCCACAGCTCTGCGCCATCAGGTTCAACCCCTGGGCATAGCGTTGCAGCCAATCGGCGTCGACCGTCGGTGTGGTGAGAGCAAGGGTAAAGGCGAGGGGGTTGGCGCCCATGGCGGCCAAGTCGCTCACCGCCACGGCCAACGAGCGCTGGCCCAGCAGGAACGGGTCGCAGGGGTCGGCAAAATGCACCCCGGCCACCAGTGTATCGGTGGAGATCGCCAGCTGCTCCCCGGCAGGGAGCGCCAGCAAGGCGCAGTCGTCGCCGATCCCAAGTGCAATGCCTTCGCCGCCTTGCGCACAGGGCGCGGCGGCGAAGTAATTGCGGATCAGCTCAAACTCGCCCATTCAGGACTCAAGCGCCAATTAGCGCTTGTACGCCTTCACTTCGGCTTCACGCAGGCGCGGCGCCAGCTTGTCGAGCACGCCGTTGACGAACTTGTGGCCGTCGGTCGAACCGTAGACTTTCGCCAGTTCGATACCTTCGTTGATCACCACGCGGTACGGCACGTCGACGCGATACAGCAGTTCCCAGGCAGACAGACGCATCACGCACAGTTCAACCGGGTCCAACTCTTCGATGGTCAGGTCCAGGCAAGGTGCCAGGGCCGTGTCGATCTCGGTCAGGTGCGCATGCACACCGTGCAGGATGTCGTGGAAGTACGGCAGGTCGGCAAAGGTGAAATCGTTGTCGACGCGAAACTGTGCTTCGATCTCGTTCAACGAAGCGCCCGCCAGGTGACGCTGGTACAGCGCCTGGGTCGCCAATTGACGAGCAGCACGACGCTTCTCGTTCTTGGACGGCTTGCCAGCATCGGCTGGACGTGGCTCACGCGGGTTGAAGTTGTCGCTCTCGTCGGAAATCACTTGGCCTCCAACTGCGACAGCAGGCTGACCATTTCCAGGGCGGACAGGGCAGCTTCAGCGCCTTTGTTACCGGCCTTGGTGCCGGAACGCTCGATGGCTTGCTCGATGGAATCCACGGTCAGCACGCCGAAAGCGACTGGCACGCCGAACTCCATGGACACCTGGGCCAGGCCCTTGGTGCATTCGCCAGCCACGTATTCGAAGTGCGGAGTACCGCCACGAATGACCGCGCCCAGGGCGATGATCGCCGCGTATTCACCCTGTTGAGCAACTTTTTGCGCAACCAGTGGAATTTCGAAGGCGCCAGGCGCGCGGATGATCGTGATGTCACTCTCGCTCACACCGTGGCGAACCAGGGCGTCAACGGCACCGCTTACCAGGCTTTCAACCACGAAGCTGTTGAAGCGGCCAACCACCAGGGCGTAGCGGCCTTTGGGGGCGATGAAGGTACCTTCGATGGTCTTCAGGGTCATTCGACAAATCTCTTAAAGAGCCGGGACGCGTGTATGACGCGTCCCTTAGTGATATTTGAACCGCGAACAAGGGGCGAAAATCGCCAGCCTTTATTCGGAGGGCACGTATTCTACTACTTCCAGGTCGAAACCGGATATCGCATTAAATTTCATTGGCGCACTCATCAAGCGCATTTTGCGCACGCCCAGGTCACGCAGGATCTGCGAACCGGCACCGACGATGCTGTAGGTGGTCGGTTTTTTCACCGGTGCGTGGTCAGCTGTTTCGCGAATATGCGCCAGCAACACATCACCATCCAGCGGGTGACCGAGCAACAGCACCACACCACTGCCAGCCTCGGAAACCGCAGCCATGGCGGCGCGCAGGCTCCAGCGGCCCGGCTGCTTGACCATCAGCAGGTCACGCAATGGGTCCATGTTGTGCACACGCACCAGGGTCGGTTCTTCGGCGCAAATGGTGCCCAGGGTCAGGGCCATGTGCACGTCGCCTTCCACTGAATCACGGTAGGTCACCAAATTGAATTGGCCCAGTTCGCTGTCCAGTGGCTGCTCGGCAATCCGCTGAACGGTACGTTCGTGGATCATGCGGTAGTGAATCAGGTCGGCAATGGTGCCGATCTTGAGGTTGTGTTCAGCGGCAAAGGCTTCGAGTTCGGTGCGACGGGCCATGGTGCCGTCGTCGTTCATCACTTCGCAGATCACCCCGCTCGGCTCGAAACCGGCCATGCGCGCCAGGTCGCAGGCGGCTTCGGTGTGGCCGGCACGGGCCAGGGTGCCGCCCGGTTGGGCCATCAACGGGAAGATGTGGCCAGGGCTGACGATGTCTTCGGCCTTGGCGTCTTTGGCGGCGGCGGCCTGCACGGTGCGTGCGCGGTCGGCGGCAGAGATGCCGGTGGTGACGCCGGTGGTGGCTTCAATCGAGACGGTGAACTTGGTGCCAAAACCCGAGCCATTGCGCGGTGCCATCAACGGCAGCTTGAGCAGTTCACAGCGTTCACGGCTCATGGGCATGCAGATCAGCCCGCGGGCATGCTTGGCCATGAAGTTGATGTGCTCAGGCAGGCAGGCCTCGGCGGCCATGATGATGTCGCCTTCGTTTTCGCGGTCTTCGTCATCCATCAGGATGACCATCTTGCCTTGGCGGATGTCTTCAACCAGTTCTTCGATGCTATTGAGCGCCACGCGGCACCCCCTTGGTCAGGATTTCAGGTAGCCGTTAGCGGCCAGAAAACTTTCAGTGATGTTCCCGGATGCAGGCTCTGCGGCCTTATCGCCCAACAACAGGCGCTCCAGGTAACGGGCAAGCAAGTCCACTTCCAGGTTCACCCGGCGACCTGGCTGGTAAGACGCCATGATGGTTTCGCTGAGGGTGTGGGGAATGATGGTCAGTTCAAATTCGGCGCCGTTCACGGCGTTCACGGTCAGGCTGGTGCCGTCGACGGTGATCGAGCCTTTGTGGGCGATGTACTTAGCCAGTTCCTTCGGCGCACGGATGCGGAATTCGACTGCACGCGCGTTTTCGCTGCGCGAAACCACTTCGCCGACGCCGTCCACATGACCGCTGACCAGATGGCCGCCCAGGCGAGTGGTCGGCGTCAGGGCTTTTTCCAGGTTCACCGGGCTGCCGGCCTTGAGGTCGTTCATCGCGGTACAGTCCAGGGTTTCCCGGCTGACATCGGCGGCAAAACCGTTGCCTGGCAACTCGATGACGGTGAGGCACACACCATTGATGGCAATGCTGTCGCCCAGTTTTACGTCGCCCAGGTCGAGCTTGCCGGTTTCAACCGACAAGCGAACATCGCCGCCTTTTGGGGTCATTGCACGAATGCTGCCGATGGATTCGATGATGCCGGTGAACATGGCCTTCTCCTGGAAAACGGTACGGGACACTTGAGCGTCCGGTCAGAATTATACGCTCGCTGCTGGCACAGGGATGGCAGTGACTCGCCAGTCGTCGCCTACAGCGCGCATTTCAGTGATCTTGAGTTGGGGGGCATCGGCCAGTTTCTCAAGCGGCCAGTCCAACAAAGGCCGGGCGGCGGAGCCGAGGAATTTGCCGGCGATGAAAATCACGTATTCATCCACCAGGCCTTGCTGGGCAAATGCACCGGCCAGGCTTGGGCCGGCTTCCACCAGCACTTCGTTGACGCCACGGGCCGCCAGCGCGACCAGCGCCGAGCGCAGGTCAACCTGGCCGTCGACGCCCGGCACCACCAAGCACTCGGGGCCACGGGGGAACTGGTTTTCCGGGGTCACGCAGGTGATGACCAACGCCGGGCCGGCCTTGAAGAATGGCGCATTGAGCGGCACGCGCAGGCGGCCGTCGATCAGCACACGCAACGGCGGGCGCGACATGGCCAGGGCGGTAGTGGCTTCATCCAGGCCGAGTTCGGCGGCGCGCACGGTCAGGCGTGCGCCGTCGGCCAGCACCGTGTCGGCGCCAGTCAGCACTACGCTGGCCTCGGCACGCAGGCGTTGCACGGCGGCGCGAGCGGCTGGGCCGGTGATCCACTGGCTTTCACCACTGGCCATCGCGGTGCGGCCGTCCAGGCTCATCGCCAGCTTGACCCGCACGAAGGGCAGGCCGTGCTCCATGCGTTTGAGGAACCCCGGATTCAACGCGCGAGCTTGCGCTTCCAACACACCGCTACGGACTTCGATACCGGCTTGAGCCAGGCGCTGCATGCCGCGCCCCGCCACTTCCGGGTTCGGGTCCTGCATGCCGGCCACGACACAGGCCACACCCGCCGTAACCAACGCATCGGCACAAGGCGGCGTACGCCCATGGTGGCTGCACGGTTCGAGGGTCACGTACACCGTGGCGCCACGGGCTTTGGCTCCGGCGGCGCGCAGGGCGTTGGGTTCGGCGTGGGGTTCGCCGGTACGCTCATGCCAGCCTTCGCCGACAATCTGCCCGTCCCGCACAATCACGCAACCCACGCGCGGGTTGGGATGGGTGGTGTACAGGCCCTTGCGTGCCAGTTCCAGGGCACGGGCCATGTAATGGGCATCGAGCACAGCTTGTTCGGCAGACGGTGGGTTCATTCTTTGGCAGGCTCACGGGCCAGGCGGTCGATCTCTTCGCGGAACTCATTGAGGTCCTGGAAGCGTCGATACACCGAGGCGAAACGGATGTAGGCAACTTCGTCGAGCTTTTGCAGCTCGCCCATCACCAGTTCTCCCACCACCAGGCTCTTGACCTCGCGCTCGCCGGTTGCACGCAGCTTGTGCTTGATGTGCACCAGCGCCGCTTCCAGCCGCTCGACACTCACCGGGCGTTTTTCCAGGGCGCGCTGCATACCGGCGCGCAGTTTTTCTTCGTCGAAAGGCTGGCGGCTGCCGTCGGATTTGATCAGACGTGGCAATACCAGTTCGGCGGTTTCGAAGGTGGTGAAACGTTCACCGCAGGCCAGGCATTCGCGCCGGCGACGCACTTGATCGCCCTCGGCGACCAGACGCGAGTCAATGACCTTGGTGTCGTTGGCACCGCAGAAGGGACAGTGCATGGTAGGCAGGCAACAAATAAAGGGAGGGCCATGGTAGCGCATCCCCGTGGCAAGACAAGCCATAGCCTTTACGGTATATAGGCTGACTATTATGTTTCATATTTTTCAAGCCACGGATTTTGTCCTTTCTGGAGCCGTACATGCAGTTACGACCACTTGTTTTGCTCACCCTGTTCAGTTTCCTGGTCGCCTGCAGCAGCGAAACCCCCAAGCCGGCCGCACCTCAGCCCACACCGGCCCAAGAGAAAAAAGTCCCCGGCCTTGAAGACATGGGCCCCCTGCCCGCCTACCAGCGGGAAATCAGCGGCAGCCTGACCAACATTCCAGCCGGTGCCGAAGTCGAGATGGCGTTGCTGGTGATCGATGACCGTTCGCGCCCGCAACAACTGCTCGCCAGCAGCGTGTTGAGCGGCAACGGCAAGCCCCTGGCCTTCCGCCTGCGCTTCAACCCCGAGGCGTTCCCGGCCGGTGCGCGGGTTGAACTGCGTGGCCGCGCCAGCCAGTCCGGCCAACTGATCCTGCACCTGCCCGCCGTGCGCATCACCCAGGCGATCACCCAGACCACCGGCCCCCTGCAACTCGTCAAGGCACCATGACGCCACCGCTGGACCTGCAAGCCGCACTGAGCGACTTGATCGGCGACGCGCACCTGGTGCCCTGCCCGCTGCCGGGCACCGCGTTGTCGTTGTGGCTGCTGGATGCAGACAACATGGACCGCGCCTTCAGCCCCGAAGAAACCCGGCGCATCCTGCATGAACCGCCCTACTGGAGCTTTTGCTGGGCCAGCGGCCTGGCGCTGGCGCGCTACCTGGCGGCGAACCCGCAGTGGGTCGCGGGCAAGCGCGTGCTGGATTTTGGCGCGGGCTCCGGCGTGGCCGGGATTGCGGCGGTCAAAGCCGGCGCGCTGGAAGTGGTGGCCTGCGACCTCGACCCGTTGGCGCTGGCATCCTGCCGGGCGAATGCCGAACTCAACGGCGTAGAGCTGGGTTATTCGCAAGACTTCTTCGCCGAGGCCGACCGCTTCGACCTGATTCTGGTGGCGGATGTGCTCTACGACCGGGCGAACCTGCCGCTGCTGGATCAGTTCCTCACGCGAGGCCGCGAAGCGTTGGTGGCGGATTCGCGCGTACGGGATTTTCAGCACCCGGATTATCGGCGGCTGGAGATTCTTGATGCGCTGACGTTGCCGGATCTGGCGGAGCCTTGGGAGTTTCGCAAGGTGAGTCTGTACCACTCGAAAAGGTAAGCCGTGCGTTACAAATTTCCAGCAATACGTTGGTCAGGACAAAAAAACGAAGGCTGTGGAAAATGCCCCCTTTCGCACGCGGCATGGACCATTGACCAGCATGCATTCGCAAACAATTTCGCTTATCGAAGGCCGCGTAAAGGCCTTGCAAAAACGAGGGCAGCTGCCTAACCTCAGCGGCAATACACCCGCCATGCCTCTGGTTGCGTCAGTAGCCAAGCACAAATTGTGCGGGTTTTTTATGCCCGGTGCTTTTTCGGCATGAGGTCATTCAGCAAGCCTGCCATCGACGTTCCTGCTCAGCTGGAACTGCTCAAGCGCCGCGGCTTGCTTATTCAAAATGAGGTTCGGGCCGGGTCTTTTTTACAATCCGTCAGCTTCTTTCGATTAACCCCCTACATGCGCCCCTTTCAACAGCCAGAAGATATCGACCATCGCTTTCGTGACGGTTGCCAGTTTCGTCAACTGACCCGCCTATACGATTTTGACCGACGGCTCCGTTTACTGACGATGGATGCCATCGAAAGCGTCGAAATTGCATCACGCTCAGTTATCAGTAACCACATGGGAACTACACATGGCAGTCACTGGTATACCCGTCCACAGATGTTCAACCCTGCATTTGATCATCAACGCCTGCTGACCACTCTGTCGATCAAACAATCCAACGCAACCCGTGACTATTTGCGCGAATGCGAGCGCATCGACAGACTGCACACAGATGACCAAAGTAAAGCCAAGCTTAAACGCCACAGAGCGAAAGAAAGCTATGCCCGTCATTACTCGACAACCTACGCTCAACCTCCTTTGATGCCTGGCTGGGCCATGCTGGAAGAATTGACGCTGGGTGACTTGTCACATTTGTACAAAGGTCTGGCCAAGGACCTGGATAAAAAGGCCATTGCCAAGCGCCTGGGACTTGCAGCGCCCCTGTTGCAGTCATGGCTGCACACTCTGACCACCATTCGAAACATGTGCGCTCATCATTCGCGAATGTGGAACCGGGAGTTGGGCATTCGTCCCGAATTGCCGAGGAAAGCCAACTTCCCATGGCCGGAACACCTTTTTCAGCCAGGGCCACACACGCGTATTTTCGCAGCGCTCTGCATTCTTAATCACTTGATGCATCGAGTGAGCCCCCACACCCGTTGGGACCAACGCCTGTATCAACTCATCCGCGAGTTCCCCGAAGTCAGCCTGAAAGCAATGGGGTTCCCTGACGACTGGTACCAAGACCCTTTTTGGCACGCACCTCGAACCTGAACGCCATGCTGCTTCCGATAGCCAGCGCCAGCCCTTATAGTTGCCCCATTCCCGCTTTATTCGAGACGCCCCATGAGTGAGCCCACGCCGTACATCTTCGATGTCACCACCGCCAATTTTGACCAGGCAGTGATCCAGAATTCCTTCGAAAAACCCGTACTGGTGGATTTCTGGGCCGAGTGGTGCGCGCCGTGCAAGGCGTTGATGCCGTTGCTGGCGCAGATTGCCGAGAGTTATCAGGGCGAGTTGCTGTTGGCCAAGGTCGATTGCGAGGCCGAGCAGGATATCGTGGCGCGTTTTGGCATTCGCAGCCTGCCGACGGTGGTGTTGTTCAAGGACGGCCAGCCGGTGGACGGGTTTGCCGGGGCGCAGCCGGAGTCGGCGGTGCGCGCGATGCTGGAGCCCCATGTACAGATGCCGCCGCCAGCTGCGGCGGATCCGCTGGAGCAGGCCCAGGCGTTGTTTGCCGAGGGGCGCATCAGCGATGCCGAGGCCGTGCTGGTGGCATTGCTGGGCGAGGACAACACCAACGCTGCGGCGTTAATCCTGTACGCGCGCTGCCTGGCTGAGCGTGGTGAACTGGGCGAAGCCCAGACCGTGCTGGACGCGGTGAAAAGCGACGACCACAGAGCCGCCCTCGCCGGCGCCAAGGCGCAAATCACCTTCCTGCGCCAGGCTGCCGACCTGCCAGACGCCGCCGACCTGAAAAGCCGCCTGGCGCAAAACCCGCAGGACGACGAAGCGGCCTATCAGCTGGCGATCCAGCAACTGGCGCGCCAGCAGTACGACGCGGCGCTGGAAGGTCTGCTCAAGCTGTTCATCCGCAACCGCAGCTACAGTGAAGGCCTGCCACACAAGACCTTGCTGCAGGTGTTCGAACTGCTGGGCAATGATCACCCGCTGGTGACCGTGTACCGCCGCAAGTTGTTTGCCGCGCTGTACTAATCGCCGACCCAGCTGTACAGCGGCGTATCGGCGCCGCTGGCCACTTTAACGTTCGAACTGTGGCGCAGGCGCACCAGCAGACGCTTGCCGGAGGCGGCATCGCCGGCCAAACCTTCCAACTGATCGAGCAACTCCAGGCCGCTGAGCTGCCCGGCTTTGCGCAACAGGTCCTGGGCGTTCTGCCACAGGTCGTCATTCTGCTTCACCGGTGTCGCTGTTGCTGCGGCGGGTACAGGCGCCGCCTGCAACTGTGCGCCGAGCCGAGCCCAATCGCCGTCGTCCAGTTCCAGGGTCAAGTCCACCGGCAAGTCGCCGACGGTTCCACGAATTCGCAACATCGTCCTTCCTCCTGCAGTTTTTCTGACAGGCATGCTCCCATGCGGCTTGCGCAACGCCAAGCGGGCGGTCAAACTCAGTGGCAATTGTTATAAGATCACATAACAAAACTTTCATGTTCTGGAGCCTTCTCATGCGCCGTCTGTTGCTTGCTTTGCCGTTTGCCCTGCTGCCATTGGCGGTTGCCCACGCTCATGATGATCACGACCATGAGCACGGCAGCCTTGGCGCCCACGAACATGGCGTCGGTCGCCTCAACGCGGTACTCGACGGCCAGGCGCTGGAGCTGGAGCTGGACAGCCCGGCGATGAACCTGGTGGGTTTCGAACACCTGGCCACCACCCCGTCGGACAAAGCCAAGGTCGCCGCCGTGCGCAAACAGCTGGAAAACCCAGCCGCCCTGTTCAACCTGCCTAAGGGTGCCGGTTGCGTGGTCAGCAGCCAGGAGCTCAATAGCCCGCTGTTTGGCGACAAGCCTGAAGCGGACCACGACGACGATGATGACCACGATCACGACGCCAAAGACGGCGCCCACGAACACCATCACGACCACAGCGAAATCCACGCCCACTACCAGTTCACCTGTGCCACGCCGACGGCTTTGAGCAACCTCGACCTGACCCAGGTATTCAAGACCTTCCCCGCCACCCAGAAAATTCAGGTACAACTGATCGGCCCGAGCGGCCAGCAAGGTGTTGAAGCGACGGCCACAGCAGCCACCCTGAAGTTCTGAGTTCACATGACCCACGCATTGATCGAACTGTCTGACCTGGGCTTCAACTGGCCCGGTCACCCGCAGTTGCTGGACATCCCCGCGTTCCGCCTGGAAGCGGGGGAAACCCTTTTTCTCAAGGGCCCGAGCGGCAGCGGCAAAACCACGTTGCTGGGCCTGCTGGGCGGCGTGCAGACACCCAACCAGGGCAGCATCCGCCTGCTCGGCCAGGAGCTGACCGAGCTTTCAGCCGGCGCCCGCGACCGTTTTCGCGTCGACCACACCGGCTACATCTTCCAGCAGTTCAACCTGCTGCCGTTCCTGTCGGTGCGCGAGAACGTCGAGTTGCCCTGCCACTTTTCCAAGTTGCGTGCACAACGGGCGAAACAGCGCCACGGCAGTGTCGACCAGGCCGCCGCCGCTTTACTCGCACACCTTGGGTTGAAAGACAAAGCCCTGCTGGAGCGCCGCGCCGACTCGCTGTCCATCGGCCAACAACAACGGGTGGCCGCCGCCCGTGCATTGATCGGCCAACCGGAGCTGGTGATCGCCGACGAGCCCACTTCGGCCCTGGACTACGACGCCCGCGAAGCCTTCCTTCAGCTGTTGTTCGCCGAATGCCGTGAAGCCGGCGCCAGCCTGTTGTTTGTCAGCCATGACCAGAGCCTGGCTTCGCTGTTCGACCGCAACCTGTCGCTGGCCGAACTCAATCGCGCCGCCACGCCCGCAGAGGTTTGAGATGTATCTGTTCCGTCTAGCCATGGCCAGCCTGGCTAACCGCCGCTTTACCGCGATCCTCACCGCCTTCGCCATCGCCTTGTCGGTATGCCTGTTGCTGGCGGTGGAACGCGTGCGCGTCGAGGCGCGCAATAGTTTCGCCAGCACCATCAGCGGCACCGACCTGATTGTCGGCGCGCGTTCCGGTTCGGTAAACCTGCTGCTGTACTCGGTGTTCCGCATCGGCAACGCCACCAACAACATCCGTTGGGACAGCTTCGAGCATTTCGCCGCCAGCCCCCAGGTAAAATGGGCGATCCCGATTTCCCTCGGTGACTCCCATCGCGGCTACCGCGTGATGGGCACCAACGAATCCTACTTCGAGCACTACCAATACGGCCGCAAGCAAAACCTCGAACTGGCCAGCGGCCGCGCCTTCGCCACCGACCCGTTTGAAGTGGTGCTCGGTGCCGAAGTGGCTGACGCCCTGCATTACAAACTCGGCGACAAACTGGTGCTGGCCCATGGCGTGGCAGTGGTCAGCCTGGTGAAACACGATGACAAACCCTTCACCGTGGTCGGCATTCTCAAGCGCACCGGCACGCCAGTGGACCGCACATTACACATCAGCCTTGGCGGCATGGAGGCGATCCACATCGACTGGCACAACGGCGTGCCGGCCCAGGGCAAAGGCCGCATCAGTGCCGACCAGGCGCGCAACATGGACCTCACGCCGCAGGCCATCACCGCGTTCATGCTCGGCCTGAACAACAAGATTTCCACCTTCGCCCTGCAACGGGAGATCAACGAATTCCGTGGCGAGCCGATGCTGGCGATCCTGCCCGGCGTGGCGTTGCAAGAGCTGTGGAGCATGATGGGCACCGCCGAAAAAGCACTGTTCGTGATCTCACTGTTCGTGGTGCTCACCGGCCTGATCGGCATGCTCACGGCGATCCTAACCAGCCTCAACGAACGGCGCCGCGAAATGGCGATCTTGCGTTCGGTGGGTGCGCGCCCGTGGCATATCGCGACACTGCTGATCTTCGAAGCCTTCGCCCTGGCGTTGTCTGGCGTGGTGGCCGGCGTTGGCTTGCTCTATGTGTGCATCGCCGCCTCGCGCGGGTATCTGCAGGCCAACTACGGCCTGGACCTGCCGATGTCGTGGCCCAGCGAATATGAATGGACGCTGCTCGCCGGTATCCTGGGCGCCGCGCTGTTGATGGGCAGCGTGCCCGCGTGGCGCGCCTATCGGCAATCCCTGGCCGATGGCCTGTCCATACGTTTATGAGGAAGGCCTTGATGCGTCGCATCCTGTTTGCATTGTTTCTGCTGATCGCCCTGCCCGCCTGGGCCGCCGAGCCCAAAGAGCTGACGTGGTCGGAGCTGATTCCACCGGATGCCGAACCGGAAGTGCCGAACATGCAGCCTCTGCACAACCTTTCCAGCATGGCGGATGCGTTGGAGTCGGCGCCGGCGGCCAAGCAGGAAATGCCCAACGCGCCAGTGGTGCCTGCGCTCAACGGCCAGCATATTCGCTTGCCCGGTTACATCGTGCCTCTGGAAGTCAGCGAAAACGGGCGCACCACCGAATTCTTGCTGGTGCCGTATTTCGGCGCGTGCATCCATGTGCCGCCGCCGCCGTCGAACCAGATCGTGCATGTCAAAAGCGAAATCGGCGTGAAGCTCGATGAGCTCTACCAGCCGTATTGGATCGAAGGCGCGATGCAGGTCAAACCGTCCACCAGCGAGCTGGCCGATGCCGGTTACCAGATGGAAGCCGAGAAAATTTACATGTACGAACTGCCTGAATAAGGCTGATCGCCCTTTCATTGAGCTGAGTCAAAAGACCGGACGGAACGATCTTTACCATTGGACGTACAACTTTTAAACGTCCTTTGGAGCTCCCATGAACAAGTCTCTGCTCGGCGCGTCCCTCTTCGCGCTCGCCCTCGTCGCCCCCGTTGCACACGCTCACGAAGCGGGCGACATTCTGGTGCGCGCCGGTGCAATCACCGTGAACCCGAAGGCGGACAGCGGCCACGTCAAGGTTGACCAGGGCCCGCTGGCCGGCACCAACCTGGGCGGCAAGGCGACCATGAGCAGCGACACCCAACTGGGCCTGAACTTCGCCTACATGCTGACCAACCACGTCGGTATCGAGCTGCTGGCCGCCACGCCGTTCGAGCATGATGTGAAGATCAAGGGCACCGCCCTGAGCCCGGCCAACGGCAAGCTCGGCACCCTGAAACACCTGCCGCCAACCTTGAGTGTCGTGTACTACCCACTCGACAACAAGTCGGCCTTCCAACCGTACGTGGGCGCCGGTATCAACTACACCTGGATCTACGACGAACACGTCGGCAGCCGTGCCCAGGGCGCAGGTTTCAGCAACTTCAAGGCTGAAAACTCCTGGGGTTGGGCCGCACAGATCGGCGCGGACTACATGATCAACGACAAGTGGATGATCAACGCCCAGGCGCGCTACATCGACATCAGCACCAAGGCCACCGTGGAAAACAACGGCGTGGCACCGGGCACTCGCGCCAAGGTGAACGTTGATGTGGACCCGATGGTTTACATGGTGGGTATTGGCTACAAGTTCTAAATCCGCCGCACAAAAAAAGGCGCCTGTTTCAGGCGCCTTTTTTTATTGGCCGTGGCGGTAAAACCGATCCAGCAACGCCGGCAACCCCGCCCGCCATGCCCGTGGCTTGATGCCAAAGGTGTGGAGGATTTTCTTGCAGGCGAGCACCGCGTGTTGCGGTTCTTCGCTCGCATCCGGCCGGGCCGCGTGAGCCTGGGCGGTGGGGGATTCGATCGCCAGCGGGTGAAAGTTGCGCGCTTCGGTGAGGATCGCCTGGCCCAGCGCCAACGGTGTGGTCGCCTCCTGGCCGGCGTAGTGATAGGTGCCCCACAGCGGCGCCGCACAATCGAGTTGCTTGAGCACCGAGATGATCACCCGCGCCGCATCATCCACCGGCGTCGGGTTGCCGCGACGGTCGTCCGCCATCAGCAATTCATCCGGTTTCTCGGCCCGAGCCAAAAAACGCCCGAGGGTGCCGTCGACACTGTCATCCAGCAGCCAGCCAAACCGCAGCAACACATGCTGCGGGCAGGTGGCGCGCACGCTCTGCTCGATGCGCCACAACGCCTGGCCGCGCAGGCCCAGGGGCACCGGCTCGTCTTTTTCGCTGTACGCAGTGGCGCGGGAGCCATCGAACACGCGGTAGCTGGACGGTTGCAGCAAAGTGATGTTGTGGTGCTGGCACAACTCGGCCAGGCGTTCGATGGCGAACTCCTGGGCAGCCAGACGGGTTTCGCTGACCGCTTCGGCCTGGAACCAGTCGAAATAGTAGGCGAGGTTGATCAACGCATCGGGACGGGTGTCGTCGAGCAATTGGGTGAGGCTCGCGGCATCCCAGCCGTCTTGGGGCGGTTTGGGTGCGAGGAAACCGATGTCTTCCTCTGCACCGAGGCGAATCAGCGCCTGCCCGAGGGCATTCCCGCCGCCCAGTAACATAAGGCGCATTCGCATAGATTGAGCAGGCCCGGTCTGTTTGGAACGAAGGTTTTCTGGTCTTGGCCAGAATCGTTGCATTTTGCGGGTTTGTAGCGCAACCGTCACGGATTAACTATCTTCGCGCCAGCCTCGGTAGGTTCATGCTCAAGGGCCGTCCGCGCCGGCACCATGACCTGCTGTGGATAAGTCTGCGCGAAATGCACCTCGTCACAGTTATCCACAAGCTTTTTCAGGCGCTGGTTGAACGCACGGCTCACCGCGTATTGCCCGCCCGACACCGTGCGGAACTGCGCCGTGAGCACCACGCCGTTGAGGTCCATCTTGTCGACGCCGAAGACTTCCAGCGGGCCTTGCAGGTTGTACTTGAGGAACACGTCATCCCGGATCGACTGCCCTGCCTCGCGGATCAGCTCAACCGCCCTGTCCACATCCGTGTCGTAGGTGAACTGCACCGAGAAGAACGCATAGGCAAATTGCCGCGACTGGTTGGTGACTGCCTTGATCTGCCCGAATGGCACCGAGTGCACAAAACCCTTGCCGTCGCGCAGGCGCAAGGTGCGGATGGTCAGGCCTTCGACGGTGCCTGCGTGACCGGAGTCGAGTACCACCCAGTCGCCGATGGACAGCGTGTCTTCGATGATGATGAACAGCCCGGTGATCACATCTTGCACCAACTGCTGCGAGCCAAAACCAATGGCCAGGCCGACCACCCCGGCACCGGCCAGCAGCGGCGCGACGTTGATCCCGAGGTTGGCCATGGTGGTGATCGCGCAGATCACCACCAGAATAATCTTCACCGCATTGCGCAGCAGCGGCAGGATGGTCTTCACCCGCGTGCTCGGTTGGCGACTGGAGCGCTTGTTGACCGGCGGTTTCAGCGCTTCCTGGATCGCCGTGTCTAGCACCACCCAGAACAGCCAGGTCATCAACAGGATCAGGCCGATGCTGCTGAGAGAATCGCTGATTGCCCGGCCCACCGAGTTGCGCTGGGCGAATTCGAACAGTGACACGCCCCAGATGCGTCCGAGGATTTCGATAAAAGCGATGGCCATGACAATGCGCAGGATCGCGTGCAACAGGCTGAGGAAGCGTTCCTTGTAGGCGCTGCTGCGCTGGATCGCCACTTGGCTGCGGGACTTGAACAGATGTTGCAGCACCGTACTGAGGAACACCGTGCCGATCAGCAGGATCGTGGTGAACAACGCACAGCGCAAGACCTTCTGGTTGTCGTCACCGGCACCGATCAGGTTGATCGCCGACACCAACACCATCAACAGAATTGGCCAATACCAGAGGCCGGAAAATATCCGCAGCGATTGTTGCAGCGCCGGATGTTTAAGGCGTTGAGCCAATGGCCGGTTGCGAATCAGGTGGGCCACCGGGCGGCGCAGGCGGACCACCAACATGCCGAAAATCACCGCCGCAAACAGCCCGGTAAACACCGCGATGCTGCTGGTGATATTGCCACCGAGCTGGCGGGCGATCTGCGGGCTGGTCAGCGCGTCGCTGAGGGCGGCGAGGAAGCCGATCAGGAACAACGGCTTGGGGCAGTAGCTGCGAATGATCCGAACCGCCGGGCGCTTGTGCCCGACATTGAACATGACAATCACGCATAACAGCATTGAGGTGGAAAAGATGCCGCTGCTGGTGGCGTAGGCAAAACACAGCGCCAGCGCGCGACCTACAGAGGTGGGCAGGAAGTGACTGACGTAAAGCGTCAACGGCAGACAGACAAGCGCGGGAATCGTGTAGGGAATTACATACCCGAGCACCGCCAGCAGGCGTTCGCGCCGTTCGAAGAAGGTGCGGCGCCCCAGGCGCTGTACGATAAATCGCCCCAACAGCGTCAGCGCCACAAAAGCGCCTACCCACACGCCGGACAGCAGCAGGAAATCCCCCGCCACGCTCCAGGGTGAACGCGCAGCGGTCTGGTTGACCAGCCGCCCGACCTCGTCGGCCGCTCGGTCCGCGCGCAGTCGCCACTCGTCGATCAGGTTCTGATTGAGATCGAGCTTTTGCTGTACGTCGTCGATGCTGGAACTGATCGCCCCCAGCAGCCCGCCCTCCACCAGCAGTTCCGGCTTGGCCGGCGCTTCAGGTTCCGGCGCGGTGGCCGCCGCTTGCAGCGCGCCACTGCCGCAAAACAGCAGCGCGCCGAGCAGTAATGCAGTCTTGAGATTCAGCAAAACACCGAGCTCCTTCAGAAGGGTCTGTAAGGAACTGACGGGTTTGCGCTTTGATCGTTCCCCTTCAGCGGCATCTTTATGCCGTCTGTAGGACGCTGGAAACTTTCCGTCAAAAATCACAGTCAGCCATAAACGGGGGCCAGGCCCCCACTTCTTTCACAGGAGCAATCATGGCTGCGATCCCCGACTGGGTGCCCATCACCCCCAGCGTCGCCATCACTCGCTTCACGGTGCTGACGGTCAATATCCACAAGGGCTTTACCGCCCTGAATCGACGTTTCATCCTGCCCGAGCTGCGTGAAGCGGTGCGCAGCGTGGGCGCCGACATGGTGTTTTTGCAGGAAATCCATGGCACCCACGAGCGCCATCCACAGCGGTTCAGCGACTGGCCGAACATGCCGCAATACGAGTTCCTCGCCGACAGCATCTGGCCGCAGTTCGCCTATGGCCGCAACGCGGTCTACCCCCATGGCGACCATGGCAACGCGTTGCTGTCGAAATTCCAGATCGTGCGCTACGACAATCTCGATATTTCCCAAAGCGGCCATGAAAACCGTGGCCTGCTGCATTGCGTGCTGCGCCTGCCGGGCACCGGTCAGGAGATCCATGCAATCTGCATCCACTTGGGCTTGCGCGAAGTGCACCGCCAGCAGCAATTGCGCTTGATTGAGCAGCGCATCAGCGAGATTCCGGCCGACGCCCCGCTGATCGTGGCCGGTGATTTTAACGATTGGCGCCAAAAGGCCGACCTGAGCAAGGCGGGCTTGAAGGAAGTGTTTATTGAATCCATGGGCAAACCCGCGCGCACCTTCCCGGCACGCCTGCCATTGCTGCCGCTGGACCGGATTTATGTGCGCAATCTGAAGGTGCATAACCCTCGGGTGCTGACGACGCGGCCGTGGTCTCACTTGTCCGATCATGTGCCGCTGTCGGTGGAGGTCGAGCTATGAACGTGGCTGTGGAACATATCTCCACCGACCAGCCGCCGGACGAAGCCAAGGCCCGCGACCTGGATTACGGCTGGCAGAGTGGCAACCAGGTCGAGTTGCTGGAGAACGGTGAGGCGTATTTTCCCAAGGTGTTCGAAGCCCTGCGCGCGGCCCGACGGGAGATTCTGCTGGAGACCTTTATCCTTTTCGAAGACAAGGTGGGCCATGAACTGCACGGCATCCTGATCGAGGCTGCGCAGCGTGGTGTGAAGGTGGTGGCAAGCCTGGACGGTTTTGGTTGCGGCGAACTGAGCCCGTCGTTTCTGGGCGAATTGGCGGACGCCGGAGTGACGGTGCAGATGTTTGACCCGGCGTCCAAGACCCTGGGTTTTCGCACCAACTGGTTTCGTCGCCTGCACCGCAAGATTGTGGTGGTGGATGCAGAAGTGGCGTTTATCGGAGGGATCAACTTTTCCGCCGACCACTTGGGCGATTTCGGCCCCGAGGCCAAGCAGGATTACGCGGTGCAGGTGGTGGGGCCGGCGGTGGCGGACCTGCATCATTTCGCCCTGGCGCAAAGTGGTCGCCAGGTGCGCACGCGACGTGGCTGGCGGCGGCGCCAGCAGCGGCCTTCGTTGTGGTCCACCGACCAGGGCGATGGCCTGGTGCGCCTGATTTACCGCGACAACGTGCAGCATCGCGATGACATTGAAGAGGCGTACATCCACGCGCTGAGCAAGGCGCAACAGCGTGTGGTGATCGCCAACGCCTACTTCTTCCCCGGCTACCGCCTGTTGCGGGAAATCCGCAATGCCGCGCGGCGTGGCGTGCAGGTGCAACTGATCATGCAGGGCCAGCCCGATGTGCTGCTGGCGAAGCTGGCGGCGCGCATGCTCTACGACTATTTGCTCAAGGACGGCGTGGTGATCCACGAATACTGCCAGCGCCCGCTGCACGGCAAGGTGGCGTTGGTGGATGACGAATGGAGCACCGTGGGGTCGAGCAACCTGGACCCGTTGAGCCTGTCGCTGAACCTGGAAGCCAACGTGTTGATTCGTGACCGCGCGTTCAATCAACAACTGTTCGAACGCCTGGAAACACTTGCCCACAATCATTGCCAGACCATGCCGGAAAACCGCAAACCGCGCCTGTGGCTGTGGCGATTGACCGTGGGCTTCCTGGTGTTTCATGTGATGCGCCACTTCCCGGCCTTGACCGGTTGGTTACCGGCGCACAAGCCACGCTTGAAACCCATCGAGAGCCAGGCCAATGACCGCTGAATCCCGGTTCACACGCTGGAAGAAACCGCTGACCATCGCTTTTTTCCTGGCGCTGATCGTGCTGTTCACCCTGCTCGCGCGGCGCATCGATTGGAGCGAAGTGGTGCAGACCCTGGGCGACTTCAAGGAGCGCACACTGGTGATCGCCGGCGCACTGACGCTGTGCAGCTTTTTGGTGTACGCCAGCTTCGACTTGATCGGCCGCACCTACATCCGCCAGAACCTGGTGTGGAAGCAAATCCTGCCGGTGGGCATCATCAGCTACGCGTTCAACCTCAACCTGAGCGCGTGGGTCGGCGGCATCGCCATGCGTTATCGCCTGTATTCGCGCTTGGGCGTGAGCACCGGCAATATCGCCAAGATCCTCGGCCTGAGCCTGGCCACCAATTGGTTTGGCTACATGGCGATTGCCGGGGTGGTGTTCAGCAGCGGTCTGGTGACCATGCCGACGGGGTGGAAGGTCAGCACCACGGCCTTGCAAGGCATTGGCGCGTTGTTGGTACTGGCCAGCCTCGGTTATCTGGTGGCCTGCCAGTTTTCGAAAAAGCGTGCGTGGACGATTCGCGGCATGGAAATCAACCTGCCGTCCGTGCGCATGGCGTGCTTGCAATTGCTGCTCGGCGCATTGAATTGGTCGCTGATGGCGGCGGTGATCTTCACCTTATTGCCGGCCAAGCTGGATTATCCGCTGGTGCTGGGTGTGTTGCTGATCAGCGCGATTGCCGGAGTGCTCACCCATATTCCGGCCGGGCTGGGCGTGCTGGAGGCGGTGTTTATTGCGCTGTTGCAGCATGAGGCGTCGCGGGGCAGCTTGCTTGCCGGGTTGATCGCGTATCGGGCGATTTACTTCATCTTGCCGCTGCTGATCGCGCTGCTGATGTACCTCGGTGTGGAGGCCAAGGCGAAGGCGTTGCGGGTGAAGAAAACACCCGCTTGAACGCTTTACTGGGACTGAATAATGCTCAACCGTTCGCCCACCACCATCTCGGTGATCCAGTCCACCAGGATTGAGGTGTAGGCCTGTTGGGACACCGGATCGCTGAGGGAATGGTCGGCGCCGTCGATGATGCGATGGGTCAGTGAGTGGGTCTGCTGGCACGCCGCGCGGTAGCTCATGATGGTGGCGTGGGGCACGTGGTCATCGGTTTCCGATTCGACGATCAACACATCACCGGTAAAGGCCGAACACGCGTGCAAGGCGCGATTGGTTTCGGCGTGGACCAAGGTGCTGCGGTAATCCATCAGGTCGGCCTTATCCAGATCACGCTTGGGTTTGAGCCATTCCTGATCGCGGTACAACGCCGGTACGCGCAGCGCCAGCCAGCGCACCGGGCGCAACGAGGTGAGAATCGCCGCAAGGTAACCGCCGTAACTGGTGCCCACCACCGCCACCGCCGAGGTGTCGATGGCCGGGTGCGACAGCAGACGGTCATAGGCCGCCAGCAGGTCGCGCAGGTTGTCTTCGCGGGTGACGCGGGACAATGGAATGCCCGTGCCGGCGTGCCCGCGCAGGTCGAAAGTCAGGCACACGCAACCCAAGCCGGCGATGCCTTTGGCGCGTTCCAGGTCTCGCTCCTGGCTGCCGCCCCAACCGTGCACAAACAACACGCCGGGGACTTTGGATTTAGGGCTGAGGAAGGTGCCGCTCATCTGTTCGTCGTCGATATCGATCGCAATGCTTTCGCTTTTAGCCGTCATAAGCCTTAACCGTCACGTACTTGAGAAGAAACTCGCTGTTTTCCGCCGGACCGCGATACACCTCGATGGCATTGGCTGGCAGCGGTTGGTCCACGTAGGTTTCCACCGAGGACACATGGATCGCACGCAGGCTAGGGTTGTTGATAAAACTTTGCAGCGCCGCGACTTCCGCGCTGCTGGCCCCGCCCATGCGCCAGGATTGTTCGAGTACACCGCTGCGGCGTTGGCCATTACTGTCCAGGCCTTGGGCGATGTCGTAGTTGCGCCGTGATGCGTAGAAACCGGGGTAGGCCTCATCGGCGGCGGTGTCGAAGACCTGGGCTTGTTTGATGGCTTCGCGTACGTCGTCGGGCAGTTCGAGTTGCAGCAGGTCCTCGTAGTCACCGGGTACCACCAGCAGGTTGGAGCCGCCGTAGACCTCCTCGCCCTGCCCGTCTTTCGTCAGGTATTGCTCGCCGCAGTAGCTGAACACGTGATCGCCGATAAAGCTTTGGCCAACGCTGTGGGTGACCACATCGTGCAGGTCCTGCTCCAGCACCACGCCTTCGTTGAAGAGTTTCGCGGCATCCGGTCGCGCCAGCACCGCTTCGAATTCGTCCAGGCTGTGGATAACTTCCTGGCCTCGGCCGGCGCAGGCGTGCACGGGTTTCAAGCGGATGGGGCCGCTGTAGAGCAAGCGTGTGGCGGCGGGCCGCGCGTCTTCCAGTGCAAAGACGCTCAGACCGTCCAGCACGACTTTTCGTACACGCTCGCAAAACAACGCCGACCAACCTTGCGGCGCTTTGGCTTCAGGACCGAGCAAGCCATGACTGATGGCTTTGGTGCAGATGAAGTCGTGGTCGACGTAACCGCCCCACAAATCCTCCGGCCCCTTGATATTCAGCGCTCGGGCTTGGGCCGGGCCGACCAGGGTCTGTGTGGGCAGCAGATAAAGGGCCCGCCCCGCGTGCAGATCAGTGTCATAGCTGCCGCCGAACTTGAGCCCAAGGATCTGCGCCAGCCAGCGCGCCAGAGCGCGGTTGGTTTCGATCTCATGCAGCGGCGCGCCCTCGCGTATGGAGTGAGCAACCACCAGCTTCTTGCGTTGAGTCGGGGTCATGCGTCCCCCTTGGCCATCCCGCCATGTGTGTAGACGGAACGTTGCAGAGATCAGGCCAAGGCGCGTTCGGGCGAGATTGCATTCAAATCAATCGGTTGCCGGAAAAACGATGGCAGATGGCCTGTTTTATTCTGCACGACCACCCGATAACGCGGCGGTGTTCTGCACGATTCACACGCCGAAACGGCTGCGATAATCGCTGGGCGTCAGTCCGGTGATCTTCTTGAAGAGGGCGCGAAAGGCACTCGGATCCTGGTAGCCGACGGTCCAGGCGATATGGTCGATGGTGCCGTTGGTGAATTCGAGCATCTGCCGCGCCTTGCCCACCCGCAGGTGCTGACAGTATTCGGTGGGCTTCAAACCCGTGGCGCTGCGAAAGCGCCGTAGGAAGGTGCGCTCTTCCAAACCGGCTTCCCGAGCCATCGCCGCCAGGGATACATCCACCGCGCCGCTGGCCTGCAACCCGTGTTGAACCTTGAGGATGGCCGCGTCGCCGTGGCCGAGAATCGGCGCAAAGTTACTGCCGCATTGGCTGGCGCTGTCACTGTGCTCGATCACCAGGAAACGCGCGGTATCGGCCGCGATGCTCGGGCCCATCAGGCGGTCGACCAGGCGCAGGCCGAGTTCGGACCAGGCCATCAGGCCGGCGGTGGTGATCAAGTCGCCGTCATCGACGATGGGTTTATCCGCCTCCAGGCGCACCGCCGGGTAACGGGCGGCGAAGGATTTGGCGGAAGACCAATGCGTGGTGGCGCTACGCCCGTCGAGCAACCCACTGCGCGCCAGCATGATCGAGCCAATGCATACACCGCCCAGCACAGTACCTGCCGCGTGTTGCTGGCGAATCCACTCCAATAGCGCGGGGGGCGCCTGCTCCTCTGTAAACTCACCAATCGACGGTGGCACCAGCACAGCCATCATCGGTTGCTCGGAGCCAGGATGGCTGCTGAATACACGCGCCGGTTTACCGGTAACATCTACCTGCCAATGGCTGACCCGCAGCAACGGCAATTGCGCGGACTGATGCTCGGCGGCGATGCGGTTGGCCACGCCGAACAGGTCGGTCAAGCCATGCACGGCCGCCAACTGCGCACCTTGGTAGATCAACACGCCCAGCTCGACGACCACCATTGTCAGTTTTCCCCCTGTTATTGTCGGTGCAGCCAATCCCCGGTGAAGGCGCCAGCTAAGATACTGGGCCCATCAACCCATCACGAGGCAACACACATGGCCAAGCAAGCGCTCATCCTAATCGATATCCAGAACGACTACTTCCCTCAGGGCAAGTGGCCACTCGACGGCGTCGACGCCGCGGCAGACAAGGCCGCGCAAGTGCTGCAGGCGTTTCGCCAGGCGGGCGATGCGGTGATTCATGTGCGTCATGAGTTCACCTCCGAGGACGCGCCGTTCTTCACACCGGGCTCCGAGGGTGCGCATCTGCACAGCAAAGTGTTGAACGAAGGCAATGAGCCGGTGGTGCTTAAACACTTTGTGAATGCGTTTCGCGAAACCCGGCTACGCGAACTGCTGGAACAACGCAGCATCACCGACCTGGTGGTGGTGGGCAGCATGAGTCATATGTGTATCGACGCTGTGGTGCGGGCGGCGGCGGATCTGGGCTACAAGGTCACGGTGATTCATGACGCGTGTGCCACGCGGGATCTGGAATTCAATGGGCAGGTGATTCCAGCGGCGCAGGTGCACGGGGCGTACATGGCCTCGCTGGCGTTTGGGTATGCGGGTGTGGTGTCGGCGGATGAGTACTTGAAGGCACAAGCGGCGGCTTGACCGCCACTTGGCTTTTAGGCGTTAGCGAGTCGCGATGATGAACAGGCGCGGAAACGGCAGCAACACCGTGCCATCAGCCAAGGCGGGATAGGCCTGAATCATTCGCGCCTGGTATTCCTGTAGGAAAGCGGCTTTTTCGCTGTCGGTCAAAGGCGCGAGGAACGGCCTCAGCGCCGACGCCTTGAACCACTCCACTACCGCCGCGTGATCCGCCAATGGGTGCTGATAGGTGGTGCGCCATACATCGACAGTACTGCAATGTTTGCTCAGCAGTTCGTAGTAGTAGCTCGCGGTGTGGCGCTCGTTGTGTTTGACCGTTCCGATCTTGGCCGACCATGGCCCCTCTGCCGCGACTTCGCGGGCAAGCCGGTGGGCGGGCTCATCGAGATTGTCCGGGGTTTGCACCGCCAGCGTGCCACCGGGCGTCAGTTGTTGGACCAAGTGCGGATATAGCCTGGCGTGGTCGGGCAACCATTGCAGGGACGCATTGGCCAGGATCACATCGAAGGTTTGTGCAGGTTTCCAGTCACCGATATCCGCCAGTTCAAAGTTCAGCGCCGGCAGCCGTTTGCGGGCGTCCACCAACATGTCATCGGAGCTGTCCATGCCGGTGACCTGTGCCTGCGGGAAGCGCTCGGCGAGCACTTCGGTGGAGTTGCCGGGGCCGCAGCCCAGGTCGACGGCGTTGCGCACCTCGGTATTCGCAATGGCCGCGACCAGGTCACGGACGGGACGAGTGCGCTGCTGTTCGAACATCGTGTATTGCTTGGCTGACCAGGTCATCACGGCTTTCCTTCTTTTTGAGGTTGGTCACAGCCTAAATCTTGTGAGCCATGAGAACAAATGCCAGGATTGGAGCCCTCCCATACCTGAAAAGTATTCCTATGCTGGAGCTTCGCCAACTCAAGGCCTTCGTTGCCATCGCAGAAGAAGGCTACATCACCCGCGCGGCTGAACGCCTGGGCATGCAACAGCCACCGTTGACGCGGATGTTGCAAAGCCTTGAGGCCGAATTGGGCGTGGTGTTGATGGAGCGCCTGCCCCGTGGCGTTCGCCCCACCACCGCCGGGCTCGCGTTACTGGATGAGGCGCGGGAAATCCTCGCACAGGCTGAAGGCGTCGCGGATGTAGTCCGCCGTGCCGCACGCGGTGAACGTGGACGGCTGGCCATCGGCTTTACGAGTTCGGCTGCCTTGCATCCTTTTGTACCGAGTGTGCTGCGGCTGTTTCGCGAAACCTTTGTCGGCGTAAGCGTCGTGCTAGAGGAAGCCGGCACCGGCGAGTTGCTGGACGCATTGGTACACGAAAAACTCGACGCGGCGTTTATCCGCTCGCCTCTCAGCGGGACACAGTCGCTGCAGGACGAACCCATCTTGGTGGAACCGATGCTGCTGGCGCTGCCCACCGATCATCCGCTGGCGCTTGATGCAGGCTCTCCCCTGCCCTTGAAGGCACTGGCGACCGAATCCTTCGTGCTTTATCGCCGGCGCGTGGGCCTGGGGTTGTATGACGCAATCCTGGTGGCGTGCCGCGAAGCTGGGTTCAGCCCGCAAGTGGTGCAGGAAGCCCCACGCATGACCGCGACATTGAGCCTGGTGGCGGCGGGACTTGGCGTGTCCATCGTGCCGGCGTCGATGCAGCGGTTGCGCGGGGACGGCATCGTGTATCGGGAATTGACGGAGTGCCGCAGCCTGGTGGCACCGCTGCATTTGGCGACGCGGATCGATGACGGTTCGGCCGTGTTACGCCGGTTCAAGGACATGGTTGTCATCGCCGCTTCAACTGAAGCTGATCACGGCCAATAAAAAATCCCCGAGACCTGAGTCAAACGGGGGTTTGCGTGTTCCGGATTTTAAATCCTAGAACGGGATATCGTCATCAAAGCTGTCGAAATCCGCAGCCGGTTGCGGAGCAGCCTGTTGTGGCGCTGGACGCGACTCACGCTGTGGCTGCTGGCTTGGCTGTGGACGGGACTGCTGTGGACGCGGTGCCGAGTTGGACATGCCGCCCTGGCCCTGTTGGTCGCCCTGTGGACGGCCGCCCAGCAGTTGCATGGTGCCTTGCATGTCGACCACGATTTCGGTGGTGTAACGCTTGATGCCGTCTTTTTCCCACTCGCGGGTCTGCAGCTTGCCTTCGATGTAGACCTGCGAACCTTTGCGCAGGTACTCACCGGCGATCTCCGCCACCTTGCCGAACATCGACACGCGGTGCCATTCGGTTTTCTCGACCTTCTGGCCAGTCTGCTTGTCGGTCCACTGTTCGCTGGTCGCCAGACTCAGGTTGGTCACGGCGTTACCGTTAGGCAAGTAGCGAACTTCGGGATCCTGGCCGCACGTACCGACCAATATGACTTTGTTAACCCCACGGGCCATAACGTTCTCCTAGGCTGGGCGCGCTGTCGGCACTGGGTTGACCAGTTGCTCGAGCGTCGCGCGATCCAATAATTCGGTGTCCAATTTGATGTAAATGGCCGCCTCTTCCGCGACCACGACTGCATCTGTTACCCCTACGACTGCCTTGAGGCGCTCTACCAGACCGCTTTCACGGATCGCCTCAGGCGATAGCGGCAAACGCAGACTTGTGACGTAGGGAGGTTCGCGCATGGTAACAGCAAAGGCCAGCCAAAGTGCAGCCAGCCCGGCGCATCCGAGGAAGACAACCGACAAACCGCCATGCTGGAACATCCAGCCCCCCATGATGCCGCCCAGTGCAGAACCGAGGAACTGGCTGGTGGAATACACCCCCATCGCCGTGCCCTTGCCGCCGGCCGGTGAAACTTTACTGATCAGCGAAGGCAATGAAGCCTCCAGCAGGTTGAACGCGGTGAAAAAAACCACCGTGCCGATTACCAGCGCCCGCAGGCTGTCGCCGAACTGCCAGAAGAATAGCTCAGTGAGCATCAGCGTCGTGACGGCGCCGAGCAGGATTCGTTTCATTTTGCGTTTTTTCTCGCCATAGATGATGAACGGGATCATGGCGAAGAACGAAATCAACAGCGCAGTGAGGTAGACCCACCAGTGCTGCTCCTTGGGCAGGCCGGCTTTTTCCACCAAGGCCAGGGGCAAGGCGACGAAGCTGCACATCAGCATCGCGTGTAATACGAAGATACCTAAATCCAGGCGCAGCAGGTCCGGATGCTTGAGCGTCGGCAAGAGCGCCTTGCGTGCAACACCCGACTCGCGATGCTGCAATGTGCCGGTGGAGCGCGGCACCATGAAGGCCACGATCACGATGCCGAACAGCGCCATACCGCCGGTGGCGAGGAACAGTCCATGCAAGCCGAACGCACGGGTCAGCAAGGGACCGACCACCATGGCCACGGCAAACGACAGGCCGATAGTCATGCCGATCATGGCCATGGCCTTGGTGCGGTGTTGTTCGCGGGTCAGGTCCGACAGCAAGGCCATCACCGCCGCGGAAATCGCTCCGGCGCCTTGTAGGATACGTCCGGCAATTACGCCCCAGATGGAATCGGACTGAGCCGCGAGCACACTGCCGAGGGCGAACACGATCAGCCCGAGGTAGATGACCGGGCGGCGGCCAATGCGGTCGGAAATGATCCCGAAGGGAATCTGGAAAATCGCCTGGGTCAGACCGTAGGCGCCAATAGCCAGGCCAATCAATGCGGGGGTCGCGCCTGCGAGATCCATTCCATAGGTCGCCAACACCGGCAACACCATAAACATGCCCAGCATACGGAAGGCGAACACCAGGGCCAGACCGCTTGCCGCTCGGGTCTCGCCGCTACTCATGCGTTCGCTGTGGGGATCGTGCATGGAAAAACCTCGTGTGAACCGGCGGCGATTCTACCAGTCCCATCGATTGAGAGGGTATATGCGGCGGTTTGCCGCGCAGCTTTCATCTAAGGCTGCAAGCGGCCTTTTGACAGTGTATATTCATCCAGTCTTTAGCCGTATACTCCGGCATTATTTACGCCCGCCGTGCGAGGCCATCTTGGACAAGATCCTGATTCGTGGGGCTAGAACCCACAACCTGAAGAACATCGACCTGACCCTGCCCCGGGACAAACTGATCGTCATCACCGGCTTGTCCGGGTCCGGCAAATCGTCCCTGGCGTTTGACACGCTGTATGCCGAAGGCCAGCGTCGCTATGTGGAATCGCTGTCGGCCTATGCCCGCCAGTTCCTGTCGATGATGGAAAAACCCGACGTCGACACCATTGAAGGCCTGTCGCCAGCGATCTCCATCGAGCAGAAGTCGACCTCCCATAACCCGCGTTCCACCGTGGGCACCATCACTGAAATCTACGACTACCTGCGGCTGCTGTACGCACGCGTGGGTATTCCGCGTTGCCCGGACCACGACATTCCCCTGGAAGCCCAGACCGTCAGCCAGATGGTCGACCTGGTGCTGGCCCAGCCGGAAGGCGCCAAGCTGATGCTGCTGGCGCCGGTGATCCGCGAGCGCAAGGGTGAACACCTTTCCGTCTTCGAAGAGCTGCGGGCCCAGGGTTTTGTACGCGCACGCATCAACGGCAAGCTCTATGAGCTGGACGAAGCGCCGAAGCTCGACAAACAGAAGAAGCACTCGATTGATGTGGTCGTCGACCGCTTCAAGGTGCGCGCCGACCTGCAACAACGCCTGGCGGAATCCTTCGAGACCGCCCTGAAGCTGGCCGACGGCATCGCCTTGGTTGCACCGATGGACGACGAGCCGGGCGAAGAGATCATCTTCTCCGCGCGCTTTGCCTGCCCGATCTGCGGCCATGCCATCAGCGAACTGGAACCCAAGCTGTTTTCCTTCAACAACCCGGCCGGCGCCTGCCCGACGTGCGATGGCCTGGGCGTGAAGCAGTTCTTCGATATCAAGCGCCTGGTCAATGGCGACCTGACGCTGGCGGAGGGCGCGATACGCGGCTGGGACCGGCGCAACGTCTACTACTTCCAGATGCTCGGGTCGTTGGCTTCGCACTACAAGTTCAGCCTGGAAGTACCGTTCAACCAGCTGCCGGCGGATCAGCAGAAGGTCATCCTGCACGGCAGCGGCTCGCAGAACGTCGACTTCAAATACCTGAACGACCGTGGCGACATCGTCAAGCGCTCCCACCCGTTCGAAGGCATTGTGCCGAACCTGGAGCGTCGCTACCGCGAGACCGAATCGGCCAGCGTGCGTGAAGAGTTGGCGAAGTTCCTCAGCACCCAACCTTGCCCGGATTGCCGCGGCACTCGCCTGCGTCGTGAGGCGCGGCATGTGTGGGTGGGCGAGAAGACCTTGCCGGCGGTGACCAACCTGCCGATCGGGGATGCCTGCGAGTACTTTGGTGTGCTCAAGCTGACCGGTCGCCGTGGGGAAATCGCCGACAAGATCCTCAAGGAAATTCGCGAGCGATTGCAGTTCCTGGTCAACGTGGGCCTGGATTACCTGTCGCTGGATCGCAGCGCCGATACCCTGTCCGGCGGTGAAGCCCAGCGGATTCGCCTGGCCAGCCAGATTGGTGCTGGTCTCGTGGGTGTGTTGTACATCCTCGATGAGCCGTCGATTGGCTTGCACCAGCGTGACAACGATCGCCTGCTGGGCACGTTGAAACACCTGCGAGATATCGGCAACACGGTGATTGTGGTCGAGCACGATGAAGATGCGATTCGCCTGGCGGATTATGTGGTCGACATCGGCCCGGGCGCGGGCGTGCATGGCGGGCACATTGTCGCTGAAGGCACGCCGGCTGAGGTCATGGCGCATCCGGATTCGCTGACCGGTAAGTACTTATCTGGCCGTGTGAAGATCGCAGTGCCGGCCAAACGTACACCGCGTAACAAGAAGCTGGCACTGCACCTCAAGGGCGCACGCGGTAACAACTTGCGCAATGTCGACCTGGAAATTCCACTGGGCTTGCTGACCTGTGTGACCGGTGTTTCCGGCTCGGGGAAATCGACGCTGATCAACAATACGCTGTTCCCCCTGAGTGCCACCGCCCTGAACGGCGCGACCACCTTGGAAGCAGCGGCGCACGACAGCATCAAAGGCCTGGAACACCTGGATAAAGTGGTCGATATCGACCAGAGCCCGATTGGCCGGACGCCACGATCCAACCCGGCAACCTACACCGGTTTGTTCACGCCGATTCGCGAGCTTTTTGCTGGCGTTCCGGAATCCCGTTCACGGGGTTACGGGCCGGGCCGGTTCTCGTTCAACGTCAAGGGCGGGCGCTGTGAAGCGTGCCAGGGCGATGGCTTGATCAAGGTTGAAATGCACTTTCTCCCGGACATCTACGTGCCGTGCGACGTGTGCAAGAGCAAGCGCTACAACCGCGAAACCCTGGAGATCAAGTACAAGGGCAAGAGCATCCACGAAACCCTGGAGATGACCATCGAGGAAGCACGGGTGTTCTTCGACGCGGTCCCGGCGTTGGCGCGCAAGCTGCAAACACTGATGGACGTGGGCTTGTCCTACATCAAGCTGGGCCAGTCAGCGACTACGCTGTCGGGGGGGGAGGCGCAGCGGGTGAAGTTGTCTCGCGAGCTGTCCAAGCGCGACACCGGCAAGACCCTGTATATCCTCGATGAGCCGACCACCGGCCTGCACTTCGCGGACATCCAGCAACTGTTGGACGTACTGCACCGCCTGCGCGACCACGGCAACACCGTGGTGGTGATCGAGCACAACCTTGATGTGATCAAGACGGCCGATTGGCTGGTGGACCTTGGGCCGGAAGGCGGCTCCAAAGGTGGCCAGATCATTGCCGTGGGCACGCCGGAGCAGGTTTCCGAAATGCCGCAGTCGCACACCGGTTACTACTTGAAACCATTGCTGGAACGCGACCGGGCCTGACTTTTTCGGGCCCAATGAAAAAAGCCCCTGTCACTTTACGGTGACAGGGGCTTTTTTGTAGCCGGTGTCCCGTCCTGAATAAGG
>NZ_JACARN010000048.1:0-23546 GCF_013386605.1 Pseudomonas sp. IPO3749
CCCCGCCACCGCCGCCACGGCCGCTGCTGCTGAGAATCGCCAGCAAAATAGCGCCCACCGGCAGCCCCATGCGATTGCACAGCCACAACACGCCGATCAGCAGGATAAACAAGCCGATGGAAAACCCGGGATTATCCTTGGCAAAGTTGGCATCCGCCACATGCGCCGGCACGGCCAGCGGTTCGCCGCCCACCACCTGCACCATCGCGGCCACGCCGTCGCTGATGCCTTTGCTGTAGTTGCCCGCCTTGAACGCCGGCGCAATCACCTGGTTGATGATCACCCACGACTGCGCATCAGTGAGCACACCTTCCAGGCCATAGCCGACTTCGATGCGCAATTTGCGCTCATCGCGGGCGACGATCAACAGCGCGCCGTTGTCCTTGCCCTTCTGGCCGATACCCCACTCGCGGCCCAATTGATAACCGAAGTCCTCAATGGGCACGCCCTGCAGGTCAGGCACCGTGACCACCACGATCTGGTCGCCGGACGTCTGCTCCAGCGCCTGCAACTGCTGGGTCAGTTGCTGGCGCGTGGCCGGGTCGATCATCTGGGCGTTGTCCACCACCCGCCCGGTCAGCGCCGGGAAGGTCAGCGCTGCCTGGGCCGCACCGACGCAGGCCAACAGCCACAACGCCAGGCCTATCCGTAATAAACGCATCGACACCTCAGTGCAGCCTTATTTGAACTTCACTTGCGGCGCTTTATCGGCATCGGCACTGGTGGCTTCAAACGTGGCGCGGATCGGCAAGTCGCTGTACATCACGCTGTGCCACAGACGGCCAGGGAAAGTGCGGATCTCAGTGTTGTAGGCCTGCACCGCCTGGATAAAGTCGCGGCGAGCCACGGCGATACGGTTCTCAGTGCCTTCAAGCTGGGATTGCAGGGCCAGGAAGTTCTGGTTGGCCTTCAGGTCCGGGTAGCGCTCGGACACCACCATCAAGCGGCTGAGTGCGCCGCTCAAGCCATCTTGGGCCTGCTGGAACTGCTTGAGTTTTTCCGGGTTGTCGAGGGTGCTCGCATCCACCTGGATCGAGGTGGCCTTGGCCCGCGCTTCAATCACGGCGGTGAGGGTATCTTGCTCATGGGCGGCGTAGCCCTTGACCACTTCCACCAGGTTGGGGATCAGGTCGGCGCGGCGTTGGTATTGGTTCTGCACCTGGCCCCAGGCGGCCTTGGCCTGTTCGTCCAGTGTGGGAATGTTGTTGATGCCGCAACCGCTCAGCACCGTGCTGATCAATAGCAAAGCTGCGGCTTTCAAGCCCCAGCGGTAACCCTGTGCTGCTTGCATGGTGTTTCTCCTGCCCAATCTTGATGGAATGTTACGACTGACCCTATACACCGCGCGCTTGGGGCATAATCCGCCACCACTGGATTGCATCGAGCCAATCAGCTACAAAGATGCCCAGCGCGAAAAAGAGTTCAGAGTGTGCTGCATTTATCTGAACAACACCCGAACAACAATAGACGCTCCCCACATTTTGGCCGATCAGCGTTATCGCTGTTTAGTGAGCCGAAAAAGGATATTCATGAAGAAGCTGTGTTTGCTAGGCCTTGTTGCCACTCTGGCCAGTCACCCCGTATGGGCAGAAACAAAGCCTGCTGCGCTTAAAGACAAGGACGCCTTTGTCAGCGACCTGCTCAAGCAGATGACCCTGGATGAAAAGATCGGCCAATTGCGCCTGATCAGCATCGGCCCCGAAATGCCCCGCGAGCTGATCCGCAAGGAAATCGCCGCCGGCCGCATCGGCGGCACCTTCAACTCCATCACCCGTCCGGAAAACCGTCCGATGCAGGACGCGGCCATGCGCAGCCGCCTGAAGATCCCGATGTTCTTCGCCTACGACGTGATCCACGGCCACCGCACGATTTTCCCGATCAGCCTGGCCCTGGCCTCCAGCTGGGACATGGACGCCATCGGCCGCTCCGGGCGCATCGCCGCCCAGGAAGCCGCCGCCGACAGCCTCGACATCACCTTCGCGCCGATGGTCGACATCTCCCGCGACCCACGCTGGGGCCGCACCTCCGAAGGCTTCGGTGAAGACACTTACCTGGTTTCACGCATCGCCGAAGTGATGGTCAAGGCGTTCCAGGGCGTCAGCGCCGCGAATGCCGACAGCATCATGGCCAGCGTCAAGCACTTCGCCCTGTATGGCGCGGTGGAAGGCGGCCGCGACTACAACGTGGTCGACATGAGCCCGGTCAAGATGTACCAGGACTACCTGCCGCCGTACCACGCAGCGATCAAGGCCGGTTCCGGCGGTGTGATGGTGGCACTGAACTCGATCAACGGCGTGCCCGCCACCGCCAACACCTGGCTGATGAACGACCTGCTGCGCAAGGACTGGGGCTTCAAGGGCCTGGCCGTGAGCGACCACGGCGCGATCTTCGAGCTGATCAAGCACGGCGTGGCCAAGGACGGGCGTGAAGCCGCCAAGCTGGCGATCAAGGCCGGCATCGACATGAGCATGAACGACTCGCTGTACGGCAAGGAATTGCCCGGCCTGCTCAAGTCCGGCGAGATACAACAGAGCGACATCGACAACGCCGTGCGCGAAGTGCTCGGCGCCAAGTACGACATGGGCTTGTTCAAAGACCCGTACCTGCGCATCGGCAAGGCCGAGGATGACCCGGCCGACACCTACGCCGAAAGCCGCCTGCACCGCGCCGAAGCCCGCGACATCGCCCGCCGCAGCCTGGTGCTGCTGAAAAACCAGAACAACACGCTGCCGCTGAAGAAATCCGCGACCATCGCCCTGGTCGGCCCGCTGGCCAAGGCGCCGATCGACATGATGGGCAGTTGGGCTGCCGCCGGTAAACCGGAGCAATCGGTGACCCTGCTCGACGGCTTGAACGCGGTGATCGGCGAAAAAGGCAAGATCATCTACGCCCGTGGCGCCAACATCACCAACGACAAGGCCGTGGTCGACTACCTGAACTTCCTCAACTTCGATGCACCGGAAGTGGTGGATGACACCCGCCCAGCCCAGGTGATGATCGACGAGGCCGTCAAAGCCGCCAAGGATGCCGATGTGGTCGTCGCTGCCGTGGGCGAGTCCCGTGGCATGTCCCACGAATCCTCCAGCCGCACCGACCTCAACATCCCACAAAGCCAGCGCGACCTGATCAAGGCCCTGAAGGCCACCGGCAAGCCGCTGGTGCTGGTGCTGATGAACGGCCGCCCCCTGTCGATTCTCGAAGAGAACCAACAGGCCGACGCGATCCTCGAAACATGGTTCGCCGGCACCGAAGGCGGCAACGCGATTGCCGACGTACTGTTCGGTGACTACAACCCGTCGGGCAAATTGCCGATCACCTTCCCACGCTCGGTGGGGCAGATTCCGACCTACTACAACCACCTGACCATCGGCCGGCCGTTCACCCCAGGCAAGCCGGGCAACTACACCTCGCAGTACTTCGATGACACCACGGGTCCGCTGTTCCCGTTCGGCTACGGCTTGAGCTACACCACGTTCAGCCTGTCGGACATGGCGTTGTCGTCCACCACCCTGAACAAGACCGGCAAGCTCGACGCCAGTGTCACCGTGACCAACACCGGCAAGGTGGACGGCGAAACCGTGGTGCAGTTGTATATCCAGGATGTGGCCGGCTCAATGATCCGCCCGATCAAGGAGCTGAAAAACTTCCAGAAGGTCATGCTCAAGGCTGGCGAAGAGCGCACGTTGCACTTCACCATCACCGAGGAAGACTTGAAGTTCTACAACACCCAACTGAAGTTCGCGGCAGAGCCGGGCGAGTTCAATGTGCAGATCGGGTTGGATTCCCAGGATGTGCAGCAGCAGACGTTCGAATTGCTCTGATTTAAAGCTGTAGACGCGGTCAGTGTTTAAGCTAGCCGCGTCTATCCAGCAAATTCACCACCAACCGATCAATCCACCCCCACACCCGCTGCTTTACCCGCCGCCACAACGGCCGCGACTTCCACGCCTCCAGGCTCACTGCCAGGCTCTGCGCGAAATCCCGCTCGAAACTGCCCGCCACCGCCCGCGTCAATTCAGGGTCCAACGCCTCCAGGTTGGCGTCCAGGTTGAAGCGCAGGTTCCAGTGGTCGAAATTGCACGAGCCCACGCTGACCCAGTCATCCACCAGCACCATTTTCAGGTGCAGGAAACACGGTTGGTATTCAAAGATCTGCACGCCCGAACGCAGCAAGCGCGGGTAATAACGGTGGCCGGCATAACGCACGGACGGGTGATCGGTGCGCGGGCCTGTGAGCAGCAAACGCACATCAACGCCGCGCCCCGCCGCCCGACGTAACGCACGGCGTACGCCCCAAGTGGGCAGAAAATACGGGGTCGCCAACCAGATCCGCTGTTTGCCGCTGTTCAACGCACGGATCAGCGATTGCAGGATATCCCGGTGTTGGCGGGCGTCGGCGTAGGCGACACGGCCTAGCCCCGGCCCGGTGGCCGGCATCCTGGGCAAGCGTGGCAAGCCAAAATGGGTGGCGGGTTTCCAGGCGCGGCGCGCGTTGTTGGCGTGCCATTGACGGTCGAACAATGCTTGCCAGTCCTGCACCAACGGGCCGCTGATCTGCACCATCACTTCATGCCAGTCGGCGCTGTCATTGCCCGGCGTCCAGAATTCATCGGTCACGCCGGTGCCGCCGACGAAGGCGACATTCTGGTCGATTAACAACAGTTTGCGATGGTCGCGGTACAGGTTACGCATCCAGCGGCGCCAGCTCAGGCGATTGTAGAAACGCAGTTGCACACCAGCGTCAGTCAGGCGTTTGCGCAGCCCGAGAGTAAACGCCAGGCTGCCGTAATCATCGAACAGGCAGCGCACCTGCACGCCGCGTTCGGCGGCGAGGACCAGCGCTTGCACCATGGCTTCGGCACAGGCGCCGGCTTCCACCAGGTACAACTCCAACTCGACTTGCCGCTCGGCGCGAGCAATGTCCACCAGCATCTGCGGGAAGAAATTCGGCCCGTCGATCAGCAATTCGAAACGGTTGGCGCTGCGCCAGGGGAACACCGCGCCGCTCATGTCAGCGCGCCGTGAAGATCAGCACCGCACCCACCGGCACCGACAGACTGATCGACTTGAGCCCCGCCGCTTTGCGCAACGCCGCCACACCCGGCGCCAGGTCAAAGTCCTCGGCATGCATCACCAGTGGTTCCAGAGTCACTACCTGGAAGCGTCGGTCGTCCAAGCGCGTGGCCAACAGCTCGGCGTTGTAGGTTTGGGTCTTGCCGTGCAAGGTCACGGACAACGGCAGGCGCAATTCCAGTTGCGCACCGGGGGCCAGGTCGTTGATCGGTTGCAGGTTGATCTGCGCGTTGATCAACGCATCGGGAAAGGTCTTGATCTCGAACAATTGATTGCGCATGCGCTCGTCACGCAGCGGGATGCCGCTGTTGACGGACTCCAGCTCCACCTCCAGTTGCGCCGCGCCCTTGCTGTCGACCTTGCCGTGCAGCACCAGGAAGCGCTGCACTTCGGCGATTTCGGTGTTCTTGGTGGTGACGAAGGACAGACGCGAAGACTCGTTATCCAGGTACCAGTCGGCATGGGCAGGCACAGCGGCGGCGGCCAACAGGGCCAAGGCCAGGGGTTTGATCACAGAAGCGTTGAACATTGAAGACTCGTGGGGCGAAAAACCTGAACGAACCTTAACCGGATCGCGAGGGTTACGCCAATGCGCGCTGCACTTCGCGCACCGTCTCTTCCAGGCTGGCCATGTGCAAATTCAACACCCGCTCCACCGGCGCCTGATGCATCGGCCAATGCAGCGCCATGCTCCCAACCAGGCGACCGTTGGCGCGCACCGGCAAGGCCACGGCGCGAATCAGAAACGGCAGGCGCACCGGATACTCCCAATACCCCTCGGTGCGCTGGCCGAAGCCCTGGTGCTGGGTTTGCTCGCAGGCCTGGTATTGCTCGTCCGCCGCCACATGGTCGCGACCCGCCAACCGTTGCACCTCTTCGGCCGGCAATTGGGTCAGGCAGGCCTTGCCCATCGCCGAATGAAACAGGCTGGCGTGCTGGCCGACGATCTGGCAATTGTTGGGGTACAGCTTGCGCAACACGCTGGGGATCGCGCTTTCCATGACTTCCAGGCGCTCGCCATCAAAACAGGACAAATCCACCACCAGCCCGGTGCGCTCGCTGAGTTCCAGCAGCCACGGCGCCGCGCTTTCCACCACCTGGCGTTTGAAGCGTTGCTGGGTGTCGCCAAACAGGCGTTGGGCGCGCAGGCGGTAACGGCGATCACTCAGGCCACGATAGACCCAGCCCTGTTCCTGCAACGTCAGCAACATGCGCGACACCGTGGCCTTGGGCAGACGTGTGAGGTAGTGCAACTCCTCCAGCCCCAGGGCCTGGTGCTCGCCCAGCAACTCGACGATTGCCAGTGCGCGCTCGACCGAGCGTACGGTGCCTGTCTCCATGTTCGATCTCCCTGTTGCCGATGGATGATCATTGTTCACAGCAAGATACAGGCCCCGTCGCGGATCAATCCGTCGACGCCAGGCACGTCGGCGGCCGACGCTGCACCCATTGCGTCAGTTGCTCATGAGCATAGGCCAATTGCAGCACCGCGCGATCCGCCTGGGCCGGGCCGATGATCTGCACGCCCATGGGCAGGCCCTGGGGGTTGAAGCCCACCGGCACGCTCATGCTCGGCAGCCCGGCCAGGGTCGGGCCGATGACCCCTTCCATCCAGCGGTGATAGGTGTCCATCTCGCGCCCGCCAACGAGGCGTGGCCAGGGCTGTTGTGCATCGAAAGGGAACACTTGGGCGGTCGGCAACAGCAGGAAATCGTAATGTTCGAACAGCTTGGCGAGGGCGCGATACCACTCGCTGCGATCCAGCGATGCCTGGTACACCTGCTGGGCTGTCAAACCCAGGCCGCCCTCCACTTCCCATTGCGCTTCGGGCTTGAGCAGTGCGCGTTTCTGCGGGTTGGCGTAGGCCGCGCCGAGGTTGCCGTGCACCAGCCAGTGGCGATGCACCAACCAGCTGCGCCACAGCCGCGCCATGGAAAAGTCCGGCTGGCAGCTTTCCACCGTGCAGCCCAACGCAGTGAAATCGCCAAGGGCCGATTCGCACAGGCTCAGCACGCCGTCGTCCATCGGCAGATAGCCGTTGTAATCCCCCAGCCAGCCCAGGCGTGCGCCCTTGAAATCACGCTGCAGGGGCTGGCCGAACACTGCCGGATCCTCCTTGGAAGACAACGGCACCCGTGGGTCGTAACCCGCCTGGATACTCAACAACCGCGCCACATCCGTGACGCTGCGGCCCATCGGGCCCTCGGTACCCAGTTGCTGCACGAACAGTTCCGGTGTCGGTCCGTAAGGCACTCGGCCTTGGGACGGGCGCAAGCCAAACACGTTATTGAACGCCGCAGGGTTGCGCAGCGAGCCCATCATGTCGCTGCCGTCAGCCACCGGCAGCATGCGCAGTGCCAGGGCCACCGCCGCCCCGCCGCTGCTGCCGCCCGCGACGAGGCTGGGGTCGTAGGCATTGCCGGTGGTGCCGAACAGCGTGTTGTAGGTCTGCGAACCCAGGCCGAACTCCGGCACGTTGGTCTTGCCGATGATGATCGCGCCACTGGCCCGCACGCGCGCCACGCTGATGGCGTCTTCGCTGGGCACGTGCTCGGCGAACAGCGGCGAACCCAGGGTGGTGCGCAAGCCTTGGGTCGCCGCGAGATCCTTGATCGCCTGGGGCATGCCGTGCATCCAGCCGCGTGACTGGCCTTGATCCAACTCGCGATCACGTTCCCGCGCCTCGGCCAACACGTCATCGGCATCGCGCAGCGACACCAGCGCATTCACCGTCGGATTGAAGCGCTGGATCTGCGCCAGGTACGCCTGCATCACCTCTTCGCACGACACCTGCCGCGCATGGATCGCCCGCGACAGTTCCGTGGCATCCCAATCAACAATACTCAAGGCTTCACCTCTTTGGAAAACGGCTGCGCTTGCTTGGCCCGCGGCGCCTCATGCATGCAGTAAGTGCCCAGCAGCGTCAGCACGCAAGCGAACAATACATAGAAAGATGGCGCGACGGGCGTGCCCAGCACTTGGGTCAGCCAAGTGACAATCAACGGCGCGAAACCGCCGAACACCATGACCGCCACGTTATAGGCGACCGATACACCGGTCGAGCGAACTTCGATGGGAAACTGCTCAGCCAATGCCGTCGGTGCCGGCCCGAAAAAGCCGCCGATGGCGGTGCACAGCATCACCTGCATCACCAGCAATCGCTCGATAGAAGGAGCGGCGGCGACCCACACATACAACGGATAAACCATGATGAAGAACGCGAGGGTGAATGCCATCAACACCGGCCGCCGCCCCAGGCGATCCGATAGCAGCCCTGACAGTGGGATCACTACAGTCATCAGTGCCACCGCAAACATCTGCACCATCAACACCTGGTCCAGCGGCAGACCAAGGCTTTTATGGGCGAAGGTCGGCATGTTCACCAGCACCACATAGAACGACACCGTCGCGCCACAGGCCAGGCCCATGGACACGAGGATGCTGCGCCGATGCTCGCGCACCACCTGCATCAGGCTCGGCGCCGGGCCGGTCGCCTGTTTGCGTGCCTCGATGAACTCCTCTGGATCTTCCATGTGTCGACGAATCCAGAGGCCCACCGGACCAATCAGCAAACCGAACACAAACGGCAGACGCCAGCCCCACAGGTCGAGGGTTTGCGGCGAAAAGAAATGCGTAACCGCCGCCACCATCGCCGCGCCGCCGAACACCGCCAGGCACTGCCCCACCAATTGCCAGGAGCCATATAAGCCCTTGCGATGGGCCGGCGCGCTTTCCACCAGAAACGCTGTGGCGCTCGCGTATTCACCGCCGGTGGCAAACCCTTGAAGCATGCGCGCTACCACGATCAACAACGGCGCGCCCATACCGATGGCGGCGTAATTGGGCGCGAACGCGATCAACGCGATGGACACGGTCATCAGCCGGATAATCAACTGCATCGCTGCCTTGCGGCCTTTGCGGTCGGAATAGATCCCCAGCAGAATGCCCCCCACCGGGCGCATGAAAAAGCCCACGCCGAAAGTGGCCAAGGCCATCAGCAGCGAGGCGTACTCGTCATCCGAAGGAAAAAACTGCCGGGCAATGATGCTCGCCAAAAAGCCGTAAACGATGAAGTCATACCATTCCAGCGCATTGCCGATCACGGCCGCCACCACTTGGCGGGTGCGGGACACACCTGGTTTTGCAGTCTGCATGAGGAACACTCCATTCAACCGATCGAGGGAAAGGGTCCAGCGGCAGAAAAAGAAGGTCGTCAGGCAGGCTTGAGCCAGCTCTCGGCCAGCGCGCCCCAATAGGCGGCGCCAGTCAGCAGGATGTCGTCGTTGAAGTCATAGGCGGGGTTATGCACCATCGGCCGCGACACGCCGTTGCCGATGAACAGGTAGCTGCCGGGGCAGCGTTGCAGCATCCAGGCGAAGTCTTCGCTGCCCATCAGCGTGCGGGTGTTGCCGTCCACCGCATCGGCGCCGAGCAAGGCGACGCCGACCTGGCGGGCGAATTCGGTTTCTTCGGCGTGATTGACCAACACCGGATAGGCCGGGCGGTGTTCGATCTGCACCGTGCAGCCAAAACTGGCGGCCTGGGTGTGGATGATCGCGAACACCCGCTCCAGCATCTGCTCACGCACCTTGGGATTGAGCGCGCGCAGGCTCAAACGCAACAGCGCCTCCTGGGGAATCACATTGGCCGCCTGGCCAGCTTGCAGCGCGCCGACCGTGACCACGGCGGCTTCCTGGGTGTCGATATTGCGCGCCACCACCGTCTGCAACGCCATGACCATGCTCGCCGCCGCCACCAGCGGGTCCACCGTCAGATGTGGCATGGAGCCGTGGCCGCCAACGCCTTCGAGGGTCACGGTGAGCAAGTCCTGCGAGGCCATCATCGGCCCGACGCGCAAGCCCAGATGCCCCGCCGGCAGCCCCGGCATGTTGTGCATGCCAAACAAGCCATCGCAGGGAAAACGCTCCAGCAAACCGTCGGCCAGCATGGCTTCGGCGCCGCCCTGGCCTTCTTCGGCGGGTTGGAAAATCAGGTTCAAGGTGCCGTCGAACTGCCGCGTCGCCGCCAGATAGCGCGCGGCGCCAAGCAGCATGGTGGTGTGGCCGTCATGCCCGCAGGCGTGCATGCAGCCGGCGTGCTGGCTGGTGTAGGACGCGCCGGTGTTTTCGATGATGGGTAACGCATCCATGTCGGCACGAATGCCCAGGGTGCGCGGGCTGCTGCCATTGCGCAGCACGCCCACCACGCCGGTCTTGCCGATGCCGGTGTGCACCTCATAGCCCCAGCCTTTCAAGGATTCGGCGACGAGCGCGCTGGTGCGGTTTTCTTCAAAGCCGAGTTCAGGATGGGCGTGGATGTCTTGGCGCACGGCGTGCAAATCGCCGGCAACGTCGCTGAGCCAATCCAGGATGTGCTGGTGTGGGCGCATGGTGATTCTCCTCACAGGCGGGTGTTCCCGTTCTTGTTTGCTGCACATCGCCAGCTAACCGCGATGTGGGCAAGAGGACAATCAAAGGTGGTTCCACCCTGTGGAACCTCAGGGTAATAGGCGACACCCCTGCCGCTCCCCCAACCACCGCGCCACATGCGTCCTCCCCAATCCACTCGCCGTCACCTCACTGCGCTCCGGGTTATCCCTGAACGCACTCGTCGGCACGTACTGCTTCACGTACCCCCGGCAATACTCCGCCGGGTTGTTCGCCACATACCGGCACGAGCAGTACTCCTTGGCAGTGTAGGCCGCGATGATGTCGGGGAAGGCTTGCAGGTTGACGCGTTCGTGCCAGAGCCAGCCCAGCAAGGCGAGCAATAACAGCAGAAACACACTGGTAAACGGCCGACGGCGGATCATGGTTGCACCGCCGCGAGCACGCGCTTGAGCAGTTCGTTATGGCGGTAGCTGCCGTCGCGATCATCGCCGTAGCGCACGATGACCAGGTGTTCGTCAGGCATCACGTACAGCGCCTGGCCCCAGTGACCGAGGGCGGCGAAGGTGTCGGCGGGGGCGTCGGGCCAGGGTCTTGACGCGCCTTTATTGAGCCACCAATGACCACCGGGGACGGCTTCGTCCTGACCGGCTTTGTACTTGTCGAAGGGCTGTCGATTGAAGGCAATCCAGTCTTTGGGCAGCAGTTGTTGATCGCCCCAACGACCGTCCCGCGCCATCAACAAACCGACACGCGCCAGGTCACGAGCCGTGAGGTAGGCATAAGAGGACGCGACGAAGGTTTCATCGGCGTCGGTTTCCCAGGTGGCATTGCGAATGCCCAAGGGCTTGAACAGCGCATCCCACGGGTAACTCATATAAGCCTTGTGCCCGAGCATCCCTTTGAGGGTGGCGGACAGGATGTTGGTGTCGCCGCTGGAGTAACGGAACACCTGGCCCGGTGCCACGGAGGTCTCGGTGTCGGCGGCAAAGTCGGCCATGTCGCCACGGCCACGGGTGTAGAGCATCGCCACCACCGAGGATTTCAACGGCGCGTATTCGTAGTCTTCCTGCCAGTCGAGGCCGGAGGCCCAGTGCAGCAGGTCGGCCATGGTCACGGTCGGGTGCTGTTTCATCGGCGGATAAAAACGCGCGGCGGGGTCGGTCAGTTTGAAGCGGTTTTCGCCGTAGGCCACGCCCAAAACGGTTGCCATCAGGCTTTTGCTGACGGACCAGGTGAGATGTGGGGTGCTGGCGGTGGTGGGTGCGGCGTAGCGTTCGTAGATGACCTCGCCATCGCGGATCACCAGCAACGCATCGGTGCGAATGCCTTGGCGGGTAGCCTCGTCCCGTGCAGGGAAAGCGTAGGCCTCCAGGGCATCAACAGCGGGACCCGAGAGCGGTGTGCCCTTGGCCCAGTCTTTATCGGGCCAGGTTTCAGCGTGAGCGGCAACGGTGACGAACAGCAGGGCAACACACAACAGGCCTCTGACCATGGACGCAGACTCAAGGGGGGCATTCAAGCCCGCGAGCCTAGCCGAGGCTGATGACAGATTTGCGACACAGAGGGCTGTCATCCAAGCGTCACCATAACTTCATGGAGATGACACCGGGCCTCCATAGCCTGAGTTTGGACAACAAAGTCGACCGGCCGAAATCGTGGCCGGCACTCGGAGACTCGCCATGACTCAGATCGCCCGCATCAGCGACACCGGCAATGAACGCCGTCTGCAAGCCGAACGCCTGGTTGGCGCACAGGCGTTGCAGGAAGCCCAGGCCCTGCGGTTCAACGTGTTCAGCGGCGAGTTCAACGCCAAGCTGAAAGGCGCGGAATTGGGCCTGGACATGGATGACTATGATGTTCACTGCAGCCACATCGGCGTGCGGGACTTGAACAGCGGTCGACTGGTGGCAACCACCCGTTTGCTGGACCACCAGGCGGCCAGCACCCTGGGTCGGTTCTACAGTGAAGAAGAATTCAGCCTGCATGGCTTGCTCCATCTGCAAGGCCCGATCCTGGAAATCGGCCGCACCTGCGTCGACCCGGCTTACCGCAACGGCGGCACCATCGCTGTGTTGTGGGGCGAGTTGGCCGAAGTGCTCAACCAGGGCGGCTACAGCTACCTGATGGGTTGCGCGAGCATCCCGATGCACGACGGCGGCATCCAGGCCCACGCGATCATGCAGCGCCTGCGCGAACGCTACCTGTGCAACGAACACCTGCGCGCCGAACCGAAAAAACCGCTGCCGGCGCTGGACCTGCCGTCAAACGTGATCGCCGAAATGCCGCCGTTGCTCAAGGCTTACATGCGCCTGGGTGCGAAGATCTGCGGCGAGCCGTGCTGGGATGAAGACTTCCAGGTGGCCGACGTGTTCATCCTGCTCAAGCGCGATGAGTTGTGCCCGCGTTACGCGCGCCACTTCAAGGCTGCAATGTGATGAGCCGCCTGCGGGTTTACGGGCGCATTGCCCGCGTGCTGGTGGTGGTGGCGTTGGGCTTGAGCATGGCCAGTGTGTTTGGGCTGTTCGAGCGTTTGGGTATCGCCAATTCGATGGTGCGGCGCCAGCGTTGGTCGCGGTTTTTCATGGCGCGACTGACCAACGCCCTGCCCTTTCGCGTGACGGTGCACGGCGAATTGCCAACGCAGCCGATGCTGTGGGTGAGCAATCACGTGTCCTGGACCGATATTCCGCTGCTGGGTGCCGTGGCGCCGATGTCCTTCCTGTCCAAGGCCGAAGTGCGCACCTGGCCGGTGGCAGGCTGGTTGGCGGCCAAGGCTGGCAGCTTGTTTATCCGCCGCGGTTCGGGCGACAGCCAGTTGATCCGCAAGCAGATGACGCGCCACTTGGAGCAACAGCACCCGCTGTTGATGTTCCCGGAAGGCACCACCACCGACGGACGCAGCCTGCGCACCTTTCACGGGCGTTTGCTGGCCAGCGCGATCGATGCCGATGTATCCCTGCAACCGGTGGCGATCCGTTATCTGCGTGACGGCCAAGTTGACCCGCTGGCACCCTTTATTGGCGATGATGATTTGCTGTCGCACCTGATGCGCTTGTTTGCCAACGACCAGGGTGATGTGGAAATCCATGTGCTCAAGCCGATAGCCTGCGCCGGGCAAGAACGTGCGGCGCTGGCGTATCAGGCGCAGCAGTCGGTGCAGAAGGCGTTGTTTGGTGAAGTGGTGCAGCCGGCCGAACCGCGTCGCGCTGGAGAGTTGGTCGCCGCTTAACGATGTTCGGCGGCGAATGCCTGCAATTGGGGGTAGAACCGCCGGAAATCTTCACTCAAAGGTTCGTACAACATCCGCAGCTCCTGCATGGCATGGCCCAGTTCCTCGGGCTGTGTCAGGCGCCGGGAGATCCCGCGCAACACCTGCTCCATCACCGCAAATTCGCGGTACGAGCCCAACCAATCATCCGCCGCCATGTACGGCGCAATCTGCGCCAGCCGCCCCGGCAACTGCGGCTCGGCCGCCAGCACGCGGTACACCTGCGACGTGAAACTCTCCAGCGGTTGGTCGGCATACAACGTCCAGTCCCGCGCCAGGCAGTGGTCGAAAAACACATCGAGGACGATCCCGGCATAACGCCTGCGGGTCAGGCTGAAGCGTGACAACGCCTCCCCCACCAGCGGGTGGCTGTCGGTAAAGCGGTCAATCGAGCGATGCAACTGGATAGCCGCTTCGATTTGCGGGCTGAACTGGCCCTGCAGGCGGCCTTTGACGAAGTCGCCATAGAGGCTGCCCAGCAGTTGCGCAGGAAGTTGGCCGCCCAGGTGCAGATGTGCGAGATAATTCATGGCGTGCAGTCTACCACTGCCCTCAACGTATCGTTATAACCCGATATACCGAATGAGCCTAGGCTCAGACCAAAATCATATTGGTCTATCGGGATAGACCGATATAAAGTTCGCCTCATCGCGATATAACGCTGCAAGACACCGAGCACCTGCCATGTCCATCGACCTCGACGAAATAATAAAAGCCCTGGCGCACCCAGTACGACGAGACATCCTCACCTGGCTGAAAGACCCGAAAGTGCAATTCCCCGAACAACTGCACAACCACGAATACGGCATCTGTGCCGGGCAGATCGACCAGCGCTGCGGCTTGTCCCAGTCGACCGTGTCAGCCCACCTGGCCACCCTGCAACGCGCCGGGTTGATCAGCAGTCAGAAAGCCGGCCAGTGGCACTTTTTCAAACGCAACGAGGACACCATCCAGGCCTTCCTCGCGGCGCTCACCACCGAACTCAGCGCGCACGACAGCGCCGCGCTGTAACAAGGAAACGCCAATGCCCCTCTCGCTACTCATACTGGCCCTCAGCGCCTTCGCCATCGGCACCACCGAGTTCGTCATCATGGGCTTGTTGCCCGATGTGGCGGCGGACTTGGGTGTGTCGATTCCTGGCGCTGGCTGGCTGGTAACCGGCTACGCCCTGGGCGTGGCCATCGGTGCGCCGTTCATGGCACTGGCCACCGCCAAGCTGCCACGCAAGGCGGCACTGGTAGCGTTGATGGGTATCTTCATTATCGGCAACCTGCTCTGCGCCCTGGCCAGTGACTACAACGTGCTGATGTTTGCCCGTGTCGTCACCGCGCTGTGCCACGGAGCATTCTTTGGGATTGGTTCAGTCGTAGCCGCCAACCTGGTGCCGGCCAACAAGCGGGCTTCGGCCGTGGCCTTGATGTTCACCGGCCTGACCCTGGCTAATGTGCTGGGTGTGCCATTGGGCACGGCTCTCGGCCAGGAAGCCGGCTGGCGTTCGACCTTTTGGGCGGTGACGGTGATTGGGGTGGTGGCGTTGATCGGCCTGATCCGCTTCCTGCCGGCCAAGCGCGATGAAGAGAAACTCGACATGCGCGCCGAACTGGCCGCCCTCAAGGGGGCTGGCATCTGGCTGTCGCTGAGCATGACCGCGCTGTTTGCCGCGTCCATGTTCACCCTCTTCACCTACGTCGCACCGTTGCTGGGCGATGTCACCGGCGTGTCGCCCAAAGGCGTGACCTGGACCCTGCTGTTGATCGGCCTGGGCCTCACCGTGGGCAACATCATCGGCGGCAAGCTGGCCGACAAACGCCTGGCGGCCACCCTGATCGGCGTGTTCATCAGCATGGCAGTGGTCTCCACCGCACTGACCTGGACCAGCGTCGCCGTGATCCCGACCGAAATCACCCTGTTCCTGTGGGCCACCGCATCGTTCGCCGCCGTGCCTGCGTTGCAGATCAACGTGGTGACCTTCGGCAAGGCCGCGCCGAACCTGGTGTCCACCCTGAACATTGGTGCTTTCAACATCGGCAACGCCCTCGGCGCCTGGGTCGGCGGCAGTGTGATTGCCCACGGTTTCGGCTTGACCAGCGTGCCCTTGGCCGCAGCGGCCCTGGCGATCCTCGCGCTGTTGGTGACCCTGATTACTTTCCGTCAGAGCGGCGATGCCGACCTGGCCCCTGCGACTAACTGATCCACTTCAAAGACAAAGGTGCTTTCCCCATGACGACTATTTTCGATCCGATCAAACTGGGCGACCTGGAACTGTCGAACCGCATCATCATGGCGCCGCTGACCCGCTGCCGTGCCGACGCCGGTCGCGTGCCCAACGCGCTGATGGCCGAGTACTACGTACAACGCGCCTCCGCCGGGCTGATCCTCAGCGAAGCCACCTCCGTGACGCCGCTGGGCGTGGGCTACCCGGACACACCGGGCATCTGGTCCAACGACCAGGTGCGCGGCTGGGCCAATGTCACCAAGGCCATTCATGGCGCAGGCGGCAAGATCTTCCTGCAACTGTGGCACGTGGGGCGTATTTCCCATGAGTCGTACCTCAACGGCGAAAGCCCGGTGGCCCCAAGCGCCATCCAGCCTAAAGGCCACGTCAGCCTGGTGCGCCCACTGGCCGACTACCCGACGCCACGCGCCCTGGAAACCGCTGAAATCGCTGACATCGTCGACGCCTACCGCACCGGTGCCGAGAACGCCAAGGCCGCCGGTTTCGACGGCGTGGAAATCCACGGTGCCAATGGCTACCTGCTTGACCAGTTCCTGCAGAGCAGCACCAATAAACGCACTGACCAGTACGGCGGCTCCCTGGAGAACCGTGCACGCCTGCTGCTGGAAGTGACTGACGCAGCCATCGAAGTCTGGGGCGCTGGCCGTGTGGGGGTGCACCTGGCACCACGCGCCGACTCTCACGACATGGGCGACGACAACCTGGCGGAAACCTTCACCTACGTCGCCAGCGAACTGGGCAAGCGTGGTATCGCCTTCATCTGCTCCCGTGAGAAAGAAGCCGGCGACAGCCTCGGCCCACAGCTGAAGAAAGCCTTCGGCGGCGTGTACATCGCCAACGAACGCTTCACCAAGGACAGCGCCAACGCCTGGCTGGCCGAAGGCAAAGCCGATGCCGTGGCCTGGGGTGTGCCGTTCATTGCCAACCCGGACCTGCCGGCTCGCTTGAAAGCCGACGCACCGTTGAACGAAGCACGCCCGGATACTTTCTACAGCAAGGGCCCGGTGGGTTACATCGACTACCCGACACTGGCGATCTGACGTAACAAGCTGAAACGAAAAAGCCCCGGTTCGCAGGAACCGGGGCTTTTTCATGGAGGCCAGGAAACATTCCTTCACAGCCCTGCAACAAAATCGCTACAAAATACTTAGGCGGCTACCTATCAACTGCCCGCCAGCCCGTATATAAAGTCACCCCACCGATCAGACGGAAGGACGATTGACTGTCCTTGGGCTTTACTGTTGACACAACCTGATGCAATTACGCATTTTGTCTTAATTGCGCAGGCTGGGGCTCCAGCGCAGCATGTCCAACCCGGCATCCACCCAGCGCTCGGCGTCCTGATGCAGTTGGAAGCTGTCGGGAACCAGCAGCCACTGGCCGATCAGCCCGTTGATGTAGGCGTGGATGCACACCGCGCCACGGGTGGTATCGAGGTTTTCCGGCAGTTGCCCGCGATGGACCGCGTTACGCAAGGTCAGGCCGATACGCAGGTTGCATTCCAGGCTGTGGGTCTGACGCTGGCGACGCATGTCGCACATTTCATCGGTGAATTCGCACTTATGGAACAAGATCTCGTTGATGCGCCGGGTTTTCGGGTCCAGGGCCACTTGATGAAACAAATGAATCAGCAGCTTGCGCATACAGCCCAGCGGGTCGAGTTCATCCTCGCTTTCACTCGCCCTGGCCAACTCGTCCAGCGGCTCATGCAGCGTGTCGAGCAGCGCCTGCAGCAAATCGGATTTGTTACTGAAATGCCAATAGATGGCACCCCGCGTCACACCGGCCAGCGCGGCGATGTCCGCCAGCGTGGTCCGCGCGACGCCGCGCTCATAGAAGGCTTGCTCGGCGGCTTGAAGAATCTGGCTGCGCGTTTCCTGAGCTTCCTCTTTGGTGCGACGAACCATGGCAGTACAACCTCAATCAGGGCACTTGAGACTATCGTTAACGCAGAATTAACCGTCGGTAACGATCATCCGAATATTTGTGGGACGACACCGTCATGGGTGCCGAACGTAATGAAATCGAGGCTTTGGGCGTTGCTTTGTCAACATTCCGCGCAGCCTGTCAAGAGTTTACAAACAACCATGAACGTAAGTATATTGCGTAGCAAGCTACTTATCTACTCAGTGTTTGTTTTTTACCCTTCCACACTTCTTGTGCGCACCCTGCGCGCCTGACCCGAGGATCTTCATGCAACTTAAGCCAGCTGTTACCGCTCTGGTCACTGCCGTCGCCCTGGCATCGCTGCTCAGCGGATGTAAAAAGGAAGAAGCGGCTCCGCCCGCTCAAACCCCTCAGGTCGGCGTGGTCACCATTCAACCGCAAGCCTATACCCTGACATCCGAGCTGCCAGGCCGCACCACCGCCTACCGCATCGCGGAAGTTCGCCCACAGGTCAACGGCATCATTCTCAAGCGGCTGTTCAAGGAAGGCGCCGACGTGAAGGAAGGGCAACAGCTCTACCAGATCGACCCGTCGGTGTATGACGCCACCCTGAAAAGCGCACAAGCCAGCCTGACCCAGACCAAGTCCATCTCCGACCGCTACAAGCAGTTGGTCGATGAACAAGCCGTCAGCCGCCAGGAATACGACACCGCCGTCGCCAACCGCATGACTGCGGAAGCAAACGTTCAAACGGCCCAGATCAACGTGCGCTACACCAAAGTATTCGCACCGATTTCCGGGCGTATCGGTCGTTCTTCGGTGACCGAAGGCGCGCTGGTCAGCAATGGTCAGACCGATGCCATGGCCGTAATCCAGCAACTGGACCCAATCTACGTCGACGTCACGCAGTCTTCGGCTGAAATGCTGAAACTGCGCCGCGATCTGGAAAGCGGCCAGCTGGAAAAGGCAGGCGCCAACGCCGCCAAGGTCAAGCTGACCCTGGAAGACGGTAGCGCCTATGGCCAGGACGGCAAACTGGAATTCTCCGAAGTGTCGGTTGACCAGACCACCGGTTCCGTGACCCTGCGCGCCGTGTTCCCCAACCCTGACCACACCCTGCTGCCGGGCATGTTCGTACACGCCCAGTTACAAGCTGGCGTGAACAGCAAAGCCATCCTGGCACCACAACAAGGCGTGACCCGCGATATCAAAGGTATCCCGACTGCCATGGTGGTGAACAAGGACAACAAGGTAGAACAGCGTCAACTGGTGGCCAACCGCACTGCCGGCGCCTACTGGCTGGTGGAAAAAGGCCTGAACGCCGGTGACCGTGTGATCACCGAAGGCCTGCAATTCATCAAGCCGGGCATCGAAGTCAAGGTCAAGGACGCCGACAACGCCAAGCCTGCCGGTTCTGCTCCAGCTCCTGCTGCCGCTGCTGGCCAGGGGGAGTAACCCATGTCGAAATTTTTTATCGACCGTCCCATTTTCGCCTGGGTAATTGCCCTGGTGATCATGCTGGTCGGGGCACTGTCGATCCTGAAGTTGCCCATCAACCAATACCCGGCCATCGCGCCCACCGCCATCGACATCCAGGTGACCTACCCAGGCGCGTCCGCACAAACCGTGCAGGACACCGTGGTGCAGGTCATCGAGCAACAGCTCAACGGTATCGACAACCTGCGTTATGTCGCCTCGGACAGTAACTCCGACGGCAGCATGACCATCACCGCGACGTTCAACCAGGGTACCAACCCGGACATCGCCCAGGTTCAGGTGCAGAACAAGCTGAACCTGGCGACCCCATTGCTGCCGCAAGAAGTGCAGCAACAGGGTATCCGCGTGACCAAGTCGGTGAAGAACTTCCTGATGGTGATCGGTCTGGTGTCGGAAGACGGCAGCATGACCAAGGACGACCTGTCCAACTACATCGTGTCCAACATCCAGGACCCGATCTCGCGTACCGCGGGTGTGGGTGACTTCCAGGTGTTCGGTTCGCAATACGCCATGCGGATCTGGCTCGACCCGGCCAAGCTGAACAACTACCAGTTGACCCCGGTCGACGTCAGCACCGCCATCGCGGCCCAGAACGTCCAGGTGGCCACCGGCCAATTGGGCGGCCTGCCTGCCCTGCCCGGCACCCAGCTGAACGCGACCATCATCGGCAAGACCCGTCTGCAGACTGCCGAGCAGTTCGGCAAGATCCTGATGAAGGTGAACGCCGACGGCTCGCAGGTTCGCCTGCGTGACATCGCACGTATCGAACTGGGCGGCCAGAACTACAGCATCAGTGCGCAGTTCAACGGCAAGCCAGCCTCCGGTATGGCGATCAAGCTCGCATCGGGCGCCAACGCCCTGGACACCGCCAAGGCCATCCGCGCCACCGTGGCGTCACTTGAACCGTTCTTCCCGCCAGGCATGAAGGCAGTGGTGCCGTATGACACCACGCCGGTGGTGACCGAATCGATCTCCGGTGTGGTGCACACCCTGGTCGAAGCGATCGTGCTGGTGTTCCTGGTGATGTTCCTGTTCCTGCAGAACTTCCGCGCCACCATCATCACCACCATGACGGTGCCGGTGGTATTGCTGGGTACCTTCGGGATCCTGGCCGCGTTCGGCTTCACCATCAACACCCTGACCATGTTCGGCATGATCCTGGCCATCGGCTTGCTGGTGGACGATGCCATCGTGGTGGTAGAAAACGTCGAGCGGGTGATGGCCGAGGAACACCTGTCGCCTAAAGAAGCGACGGTGAAATCCATGGGCCAGATCCAGGGCGCCCTGGTCGGTATTGCCCTGGTACTGTCGGCGGTACTGTTGCCGATGGCGTTCTTCGGTGGCTCCACCGGTGTGATCTACAAACAGTTCTCCATCACCATCGTTTCGGCCATGGCGTTGTCGGTACTGGTTGCCCTGATCTTCACCCCGGCCTTGTGCGCCACCATGCTCAAGCCGATCGACCCTGAGAAACACGGCCAACCCAAGCGTGGTTTCTTCGGCTGGTTCAACCGCACCTTCGACCGTGGCGTACTGAGCTACGAGCGCGGCGTGGGCAACATGATCAAGCACAAGTTTCCGGCATTCTTCGTGTACCTGATCATCTTCGTCGGCATGATCTGGCTGTTCACCCGCATCCCGAGCGCGTTCCTGCCGGAAGAAGACCAGGGCGTGATCTTTGCCCAGGTGCAAACCCCGGTCGGTTCTTCGGCTGAGCGTACGCAAAAAGTCATCGACGACATGCGTGCCTTCCTGCTCAACGACAAGGAAGGCGAGCCGGGCGAAGGCAAGGCCGTGAAATCGGTGTTTACCGTCAACGGCTTCAACTTCGCCGGTCGTGGCCAGAGTTCTGGCCTGGCGTTCGTGATGCTCAAGCCATGGGATGAACGCGATTCGTCCATGTCGGTATTCGAAGTGGCCAAGCGGGCCCAGGGTTACTTCTTCGGCGCCTTCAAGGACGCCATGGTATTTGCCATCGTGCCGCCTTCGGTGCTGGAGTTGGGTAACGCCACCGGTTTCGACGTATTCCTGCAAGACCAGGGCGGTGTCGGCCACGAAAAACTGATGGAAGCGCGCAACCAGTTCCTCGGTGCCGCCGCACAAAGCAAGATCCTGGCGGGTGTGCGTCCTAACGGCGTGAACGATGAGCCGCAGTACGAGCTCACCGTCGACGACGAGAAGGCCAGCGCCCAGGGCATCACCTTGTCGAGCATCAACCAGACCCTGGCGATTGCCCTGGGTGGCAGCTACGTCAACGACTTCATCGACCGTGGTCGGGTGAAGAAGGTGTACGTGCAAGGCGAAGCCGCTGGCCGGATGTCGCCGGAAGACCTGGACAAATGGTACGTGCGCAGTGACTCCGGGAAGATGGTACCGATGTCGGCCATTTCCTCGGGCAAGTGGATCTACGGTTCGCCGAAGCTCTCGCGGTACAACGGTGTAGCGGCGATGGAAATCCTCGGTACCCCGGCACCGGGCTACAGTACCGGTGATGCCATGGCCGAAGTCGAGCGTATCGCCAAGCAATTGCCGGCGGGCGTGGGCTATGCCTGGACGGGCCTGTCGTACGAAGAACGCTTGTCCGGCTCCCAGGCGCCTGCGCTGTACGCCCTGTCGCTGCTGGTGGTGTTCCTGTGCCTCGCGGCCCTGTACGAAAGCTGGTCGATCCCGATTGCGGTGGTACTCGTGGTGCCGCTGGGTGTGGTGGGTGCGTTGATCGCCACCAGCATGCGCGGACTGTCCAACGACGTGTTCTTCCAGGTGGGCTTGTTGGTGACGGTGGGTCTGGCGGCGAAGAACGCCATCCTGATCGTGGAGTTCGCCAAAGAACTCCACGAACAGGGCAAAGGCATCGTCGAGGCGGCCATCGAGGCGTCTCGCATGCGTCTGCGCCCGATCATCATGACCTCCATGGCGTTCATCCTCGGCGTACTGCCGCTGGCGATTTCCTCGGGCGCAGGCTCAGGTAGCCAGCACGCCATCGGTACCGGTGTAATTGGCGGTATGATCACGGCCACTGTGCTGGCGATCTTCTGGGTGCCGTTGTTCTTCGCAACCGTATCCGCCGCTGGCGAACGTAAAAAGACTGACACAACTGAAACCCCTAAAGAGGCTGGCCAATGAGCAAGTCGCTACTTTCCCTAGCGGTCACGGCATTCGTGCTCAGTGGCTGCTCGCTGATACCTGATTATCAGCGCCCCGAAGCGCCGGTGGCCGCACAGTTCCCGCAGGGGCCGGCGTATTCGTCGGCCCAGGCGCCGAACCAGGCCGCTGCCGAGCAGGGCTGGAAGCAGTTTTTCCATGACCCTGCCCTGCAACAGCTGATCCAGACCGCGCTGGTGAACAACCGCGACCTGCGTGTCGCGGCCCTGAACATCGACGCCTATGCCGCGCAGTACCAGATCCAGCGCGCCGACCTGTTCCCGGCCGTATCGGCCACGGGCAGCGGCAGCCGTTCGCGTACCCCGGCCCGCCTGTCGCAGACCGGCGAATCGACCATCAGCAGCCAATACTCGGCCGGTCTCGGGATCAGCTCCTATGAGCTGGACCTGTTCGGTCGCGTACGCAGCCTGAGCGAAGAAGCCCTGCAAAAGTACTTCGCCACTGAAGAAGCACGGCGCAGTACCCAGATCAGCCTGGTGGCCAGTGTGGCCAATGCCTACCTGACCTGGCAGGCCGACAAGGAACTGCTCAAGCTGACCAAGGACACCTTGGGTGCTTTCGAAGAAAGCTACCGATTGACCTCGCGCAGCAACGAAGTCGGCGTGGCCTCGGCCCTCGACCTGAGCCAGTCGCGCACCTCGGTGGAAAACGCCCGGGTCGCCCTGGCGCGTTATACCCGCCAGGTGGCCCAGGACGAAAACAGCCTGACCCTGCTGCTGGGCACCGGCCTGCCGGCGAATATCGCCAGCAAGCCGCTGTCGGATGACCTGCTCAGCGAAGTGCCGGCCGGCTTGCCGTCCGACCTGCTGCAACGTCGCCCCGATATCGTCCAGGCCGAGTACAACCTCAAGGCCGCCAACGCCAACATCGGCGCAGCCCGTGCTGCGTTCTTCCCGAGCATCACCCTGACCGCCAGCGCCGGCACCGCGAGCCCGAACCTGGGCGGCTTGTTCAAGGGCGGCTCGGGCACCTGGTCGTTCGCCCCGCAGATCAATATCCCGATCTTCAACGCCGGCAGCCTGCGCGCCAGCCT